>JAKLHH010000257.1 GCA_022710245.1 Myxococcota bacterium | reverse complement strand
TGGGGCGACGACGACGTTGGGGCGGAGGTCTGCGTTGACAGCATGTGCGGGGCAGGACAGGACAGACAGCCGGCTGGACCCGCGGCCCGATTCTGTGCGATGACAGTCAGACCGCGCTGCGAGCCGAGGACAGACGCCCGACCAGGCCGGGGGTGCAGGCAGCCGGACGAGGAGAGACAGCGATGACGAAGCCCATCTGGAACGACATCCTGAAGGCCGCCGAGGGCGAGCGTGACGCCGTCGCGCAGTTCCTCAGCGACATCGTCAGGATCCCCAGCCTCAGCACCAGGGAGCGCGCGGTCGCGGAGCGGATCGGCACGGAGATGCGCCGGCTCGGCTTCGACGAGGTCCGCCTCGACGGGCTCGGCAGCGTGGTCGGCCGCGTCGGCCACGGCAAGCACGTCCTCGCCATCGACGGCCACATCGACACCGTCGACGTCGGTGACCCGAAGGCCTGGACCCGGGATCCCTACAGCGGCGACATCGCCGACGGGCGCGTCTACGGGCGCGGCTCCACCGACCAGAAGGGCGGCGTGGCCGCCGCGGTGTACGGCGGGAAGCTGATCAAGGACCTCAAGCTCGAGGACGACTTCACCCTCTACGTGACCGGCACCGTGATGGAGGAGGACTGCGACGGGCTCTGCTGGCAGTACCTGATCAAAGAGGAGAAGCTCGTCCCCGAGTGCGTCCTCATCACCGAGCCCACGAACTGCGCCATCAACCGCGGGCAGCGCGGGCGCATGGAGATCAAGGTGGAGACCACCGGCCTCTCCGCGCACGGCTCGGCCCCCGAGCGCGGCGTCAACGCGATCTACAAGATGGCGCCGATCATCGCCGGGGTGGAGCAGCTCAACGAGCGCCTCGCGCCGCACGACTTCCTCGGCAAGGGGACCGTGGTCGCCTCGGGGATCTGGTCGCGCTCGCCCTCGCAGTGCGCGGTCGCCGACGGCTGCGGGATGAGCCTCGACCGCCGCCTCACCGTCGGTGAGGACGCCGAGCTCGCGCTGCGGCAGATCCGCGAGCTCCCCGGCGCAAAGGAGGCCGAGGTCAGCCTCTACCGCTACGAGGAGACCGCCTACACCGGCAAGGTCTACCCGACGGACAAGTACTACCCGACCTGGCTGATGGAGGAGAGTGACCCCTCGATCCGCTCGGCGGTGGCCGCCTACGAGGGGCTCTTCGGCGGCAAGGCGCCGGTGAGCAAGTGGACCTTCTCGACGAACGGCGTCGCCATCCGCGGCATGCACGGGATCCCCTGCTTCGGCTTCGGCCCCGGCGAGGAGCGCCACGCTCACGCGCCGAACGAGTACAACACCATCGACCACCTGGTGCGCTGCGTCGCCCTCTACACCGCCTGGCCGCACGCTTACCTGCACGCCATCGGCGCCCACTGACGGGCGCGCCATCGGCGCCCACCGAGCCGTGCCTGGCCGCGTCGCGAGCGGCTACTTCGGGTGCTCGAAGCCGAAGTAGTGCGCGAGGTAGCCGGCGAACGACTTGTACTTCCACCAGAGCTCGATGTTCTTGTGGAAGCCGAGGACCCGCAGCGTCCTCCGGCCGGGCTCGAGCATCAGCAGGCTCTGCTGGTCGCCCGAGGGGAGCAGTACCGCGTGTACGTCGGCGAGGCGCCGCTGCGGCAAGATGCCGATCCAGTGCGCCACGAGCTCGTCGTCGGACACGGCTTCATCCCCGTCCTCGCTGATCAGGAAGCGGACGTCGTCCTCGTCCTCGTCATACGGCACCTCCCTGGCCCACGTCACGAGCAGGCTCCGCAGCAGGGTCGCGCGGAGCCGCGGCTCCTTGCGCGACCTGCCGAGCAGCGGCAGCCAGGAGGCATCATACTGGAGCCACGCGGTGAGGTCGGGTGGGAGGTCCTCACCGGTCGGCAACCGCAGCCGCGCGAGCCCCTCGGCCGCCAGTGGCCGTGGGTGGTGATACTCGCCAAACAAGCCCTCGCCGACGTCGCCTTGAGCCTTCAGCCGCCTGATCACCTCGTCCATGTTCATCTCGGACCTCCTGGCGCCGGCCCAGCGTAGCCCAACTCGGTCGGACCGCAAACCCACGTCGTGGCCCGCCAGCCCCGGTTCGTGACGGACGACGAGGTCCCCGTCCTCGCCCCTCGGTCCTCCCGGGCGCTTAAACGCCGCCCGCAGGTGTGCTAGCTTCCGCGCATGCACCTGTGGCCCGCCCACCTCCGCCGCCTGCTGCCAGCGCTCCTCGTCGGGAGCCTCGCCGCGCCCCTGGCCTGCGGACCGTCGATGGGAGATCCCGTGACCGTCAAGCCCACCACGCGCAAGAGCCCCGCCGCCGCGAAGCCCACCCCGCCGAGGGAGGCCGCCGCGAGCCAGCCCGCGAGCCAGCCCGCCGAGCCCAGCGCCGACGGCAAGCAGCTCCCGGTCGCGCGCCGGCAGCGCATCAGCGATCTGATCCACGGCCAGCGCGTCGAGGACCCCTACCGCTGGCTCGAGGACGCGAGCGGCGCCGCCACCCGCGCCTGGCTCACGGGGCAGGACCGCTACGCCCGCCGCCAGCTCGCCGCGCTCCCCGGGCGCGAGCTCCTCTTCGACCGCATCCGCGAGCTGAGCTATCTCGAGTGGGTGAGCGCGCCGATCCGCCGCGGCGCGCGCTACTTCTTCGCCCGCCAGCACGCGGATCGGGAGAAGGTGGTCCACTACTGGCGCGAGGGCGAGACCGGCGAGCCGCGCGTGCTGATCGACCCGAACACGCTCTCCAAGGACGGCAGCGTCTCGCTCCGCGGCGTCCGCGTCTCCTGGGACGGCAAGTGGGCCGCCTACAAGCTGAGCCAGAACAACTCCGACGCGGCGACCCTCTACCTGATGGACGTCGCGACGGGGAAGACCTCGAAGATCGACCGCATCGTGGGCGCGCGCTATGCCGAGCCCTCCTGGACCCCGGACGGAGACGGCTTCTACTACACGCGGCTCCCGGTCGACGCCAACATCCCCGAGTCAGAGCTCCCGGGCCACGCGGCGGTCTACTTCCACCGCGTCGGCGAGGACCCGAGCAAGGACAAGCTGATCAAGGCCGCCACCGGGGACCCGCGCACCTTCGTCGCCGCGGATCTCTCGCGCGACGGCCGCTTCCTCTTCCTCTACATCCAGCACGGCTGGACCCGCACCGACGTCTACCTGCGCGACCTCAAGGCCGGTGACAAGAAGTTCCGGCGGTTCTTCGTCGGGGCGAAGGCGCTCACCACGGCCTACGCGTGGCGCGATCAGATCTACGTCCACACCAACGACGGCGCGCCGCGCTACCGCCTGTACAAGGTGGACCCATCGAAGCTCGAGCGCGACAGCTGGCGCGAGATCATCAAGGAGCGGAAGGAGGCCGTCCTCGAGGACTTCGGCGTCGTCGGCGAGCACCTCTCGCTGCAGTACCTGGAGAAGGCGACGACCCGCCTCGAGGTGGCCAGCCTCGAGGGCAAGCCGATCCGGCGCGTGCGCTTCCCCGGCCTCGGCTCGGCGACCGGGCTCACGGGCAACCCCGAGGACGACACCGCCTACTACTCGTTCTCGTCGTTCACCGTGCCCTCCACGGTCTACCGCACCTCGGTCCGGCGCGGCGGACGCAAGGTCTACTTCCAGCTCCAGGCGCCCATCGACGCGAAGCCGTACACCGCGGAGCAGGTCACCTACCGCTCCAAGGACGGGACCCCGATCAGCATGTTCATCGTCCGGCGCCGCGACGCGAAGCGCGACGGGAAGATGCCCTTCATCCTCACCGGCTACGGCGGCTTCAACATCAACCTGACGCCGAGCTTCTCGTCGTCGCGGTTCGCCTGGCTCGAGCAGGGCGGCGGCCTGGCGATCCCCAACCTGCGCGGCGGCGGCGAGTACGGCGAGGCCTGGCACGAGGCGGGGATGCTGGCGAACAAGCAGAACACCTTCGACGACTTCGTCGCGGCCGCCGAGCTCCTCATCGCCAGGCGCTACACCAGCGCCGACCGCCTCGCCATCGTCGGCGGCTCGAACGGCGGCCTCCTCGTCGGCGCGGCGATGGTGCAGCGGCCCGAGCTCTTCCGCGCGGTCTCCTGCCACGTCCCGCTCCTCGACATGGTCCGCTACCACCTCTTCGGCTCGGGCAAGACCTGGATCTCGGAGTACGGCTCCTCGGACGACGCCGAGCAGTTCAAGGCGCTCTACGCCTACTCGCCCTACCACCACGTGAAGCCCGGCGCGCGCTACCCGGCGCTGCTGGTCCTCTCGGCGGACAGCGACGACCGCGTGGATCCCATGCACGCGCGGAAGTTCACCGCGGCCGTCCAGCACGCGAGCGCGAGCGGCCTGCCCGTCTGGCTGCGGGTGGAGAGCAAGGCCGGCCACGGCGGCGGCGACATGATCAAGAAGCGCGTCGAGCTCGCCGCCGACGAGTACGCCTTCCTGATGCACGAGCTCGGCATGACCCCGAGCGGCGCCCGCGCTGGCGCCGGCGCTGGCAAGGGCAAGACCGCGGCGAGGCCCTCGAAGCGCTGATCTCTCTCCCCACCAGCTCCCCCGCTGGCTGCCGACCCGGAGCGGCGCCGCACAGGTCGGCCGGTCGTGCGCAGCGGCCGCCACGCACCTGACCACCGAAAAGCGATCTGACCTCGATCACTTACGCGACGGACGGGTCAAAAAGTTGCCCCGCTCCGCGAGGTCCGTACCATGGGACCATGCAAATGACCGACGCTCTCCGGTCCCTGATGAAGGCACACGGCGACGACACCGAGTTCCCGTACATGGACTTCCTCGGCGCGTTCCTGCTCGTCGAGAAGTGGATCGCGCGGACCGGCGCGCCGACGCTGCGCCGGATCGACGAGGCCACCGCGGACGACCTGCTGGGGTTGCCGCTCGGGGACACCGCAGACGACCTGAAGCTCGGCTACGTCCTCGCGCTGCTCCGCAACCACGCGCGCGAGGTCTTCGAGGCCAGCCGTCCGAAGACGCTCGAGCTCCTGCACTGACCCGCCGCCCCCGCCCGCTCCTCGCGCGACGTGCTGGCGTCGCGGTCAGGGGCTGCAGTAGGTGAGGCTGAGCTCGGTGGGGTGGTTCGCGTAGCCCGGGCCCAGATAGTCGGCGATCCCCACCGCTCCGCTCGAGGTCTGGGCGCCGCGAATCCACAGCTGGAGGTGGCTGCCCGCGGCGAGGCCGGACTGCTTGGTGACCACCTCCTGCAGCAGGGCCGCCACGCTCGGCGCGGTGTTCCAGGCGCTCTGGCTCCAGCTCATCCCCCCCGTCGCGGGCCAGCGCACCACCGCGGTGGTGACCGCACGCGCGCTGGATCCGGTGATCGGCGCCTCGGAGGCCTTCGTCACCACCGGCGCATCCGCGCTCAGCTCGGCCAGGACCTCGATGGCCATGGTCGACTGCCACTGCCAGACCCCCACGCCGTAGACCCGCAGCGTCGCGGCGCTGATCGTGGCCTTGCCGGGGATCGACTGGCCGAGGGCGAACCGGAAGTAGCCCCACATGGTCTTGCCGCTGTCCGCGCCGATGTAGAGCTCGTGGTTGGAACCCTCGCCGTCGGGGTAGAAGTAGTTCGGCAGCCAGACCTCGCCGTCGTCGGCCGCGGCCGTCACGGTGAGGGTGAGGGGTGTGCACTTGGGGAGATCTGTCTTGGGCAGATCGGCCTTCGGGAGGTCCGGCTTCTTGAGATCCAGCTTCGGGAGATCTGTCTTGGGCAGATCCACCTTCGGCAGATCGGCCTTCGGCAGATCTGCTCTCGCCAGATCCACCCTCGGCAGATCCGTCTTCTTGAGGTCGGGCGCGCCATCCGTGAGCTTGCTGTCCGGCCGCCGCCCATCCGGCGCCTTGCCCTCGCTGCCTCGCGAGTCGGCGGGCCGGTCCACGTGGGTATCCTGCGTGCGGGTGTCCCTCTTCCACGCGTTCTCGTCGCGGGTCATGAAGCAGCCGTCGAGGAGCCCCGTCGCGAGCCCCGCCACCGCCACGAGCGCGCAAGAGGTCGATGCTCTCCGCCGCATCAGAAGGCCCCTCCCACGCCGATCCCGGCGCTCAGCCCTTCCTGGTGGCGCCGGCCGGAGAAGTCCGTGAAGAAGAAGAGCGCCGTGCCCGTCCCGGCCGCGGCCAGCGCGAGCCCGGCCAGCACGTTGGTGACGAGGCGCCTCGAGGCGAAGGTGTCGTAGCCCTCCTTGGTCGGCGCGCGGTCGTAGTCCGTGGCGGAGCTGTAGGTCATCCCGCCCATCACCCCCGCGGCTGCACCCAGCCCGACGGTGAGCGCCACGGAGGTCCAGAACCAGCCGGGCGCGAGCCGCCGGCGCCCGCGCTCGTGGACCACCGGCGTGGCGACGGGGCGCGGCTCGGCCTGCGGCTGCGCGGCCCCGAGCTCGGTCGGCACCAGCGTCAGCGTGCGCTCCTCGCCGCTCACCAGGCGCAGCGTGATGTTCACCGAGAGAGCGCCCGCCCGACGCACCTCGATCAGGTGCCGGCCAGGATCGAGCGGCACGCGTCGCGGCGCGGGGCCCTGGGCGATGCCATCGACGTAGACCGTACCGCCTGCGCCAGGGCTCTTCACCTCGACATAGTTGATCTTGGCCTCCACGGCGGCGAGCGAGCCGCGGACACTCTCGGCCTTGGCCGTGTCGCGGGCCCCCTCGGCGAGGCAGCGACGGAAGTGCTCGGCCGCCTCCACGAAGCGGTTCATCTGCTCGTAGCAGGTGGCGATGCTGCACTGCACGGCGTGGTGGGCCTTGAGCGAGTACGCGCGCTCGAACGCCGCGATCGCGTTCGCGTACTCACCATTGTTGAAGAGCGCCTGACCGCGCGCGAAGGCTGTGGCCGCCTCCTTCGCCGGGGCGTTCGCCACGTCGTCGGCGCGCGCCGCGCTCGCCACCAGCACGAGCAGCAGTGCGCCAGCCCAGGTGACCTGCAGCCTCCGTCGAGGGAGCCTCACCGTGCCTCCATGCCGTGTGTTCAGTGATTGAACCACGCCAGGAGAAAATCGGTCAAGGCGCGCCTGCCGGGTGAGCAGACGCGCTCAGCGCGACGGAGGCCTCACTCGCCAGCGTCGAGGGCCGGCGCGGACGCGCGGCGCCGAGCCCGCGCGAGGTGGTGGTAGCAGAGCGGGAAGGCGTGCGGGTCGCCGTGCGCCGAGGAGGTCCAGGTGCAGCCGCCGCGGCAGATCTCGCCCCACTCGCAGCTGCGGCACGCGCCCGCGAGCTGCTCCACAGAGAAGCGGCGGTTGTAGGCGAACGCCTGCGGATCACGCCAGATGTCGACGAGCGAGCGCTGGCGCACGTTGCCCTCGATGAAGTCGCTGCGGCCGTTGAGCCGCGAGGGGAGCGAGAGGCACCCCTTCACGTCGCCGTGGCTCTCGAGGCCGAGCACCTCGAGCCCCGCCCGACAGCCGACCCAGAAGGGGATCCGGCCGCCCGGGTTGCGCAGCGTCTCCTCGTGCTCGCCGTAGTAGCCGATGTTGTCGGCGGCGGCGACCTCCGGCCTTGCCCCGGCGCGGCGGAGCGCGGCGAGGCGCGGGATCAGCGCGAGCACATCATCGCCGTCGAGGACGACCTCGCGATCCTCGGCGAGGTTGCCGGTCGGCACGCCGAGCTGCACCTGCCAGGTCTCGACGCCGTGGCTCCCGAGGAGGGCGTGCAGCGACTCCAGCTCGGGCAGGCTGCGGCGGGTCACGTGGGTGACCGCGACCACGCTGATGCCCTCGGCGACCGAGGCGTCGATGGCCGCCAGCACGCGCTCGTAGCCCTCGCCGGTCCGGCGCACGCAGTTGTGCGTGCGCTCGAGGCCGTCGAGGCTGAAGCCCAGCCGGTGCACGCCAGCCTCTCGCGCGCGCCGCGCCTGCGCGCGGTCCCAGGTGAGCCCGTTCGAGATGAGCGAGCAGTCGACCCCGCGCTCCCGCAGCCGCGTGATCAGCCGTGGCCAGTCGGCGCGCAGCGTCGGCTCGCCGCCCGCCAGGGTCACGTGCTGGCAGCCGAGCGCGGCCAGCTCGTCGACGACGCGGAACGCCTCCTCGGTCGTGAGCTCGTCCGGGCGAGCGGCCCCGGCGCGCGACCCGCAGTGACCGCAGCGGAGGTTGCAGGCGAGGGTGATCTCCCAGGTGCAGCGCCGCGGCACATAGCCGAGGCGTGAGAGGAGTGCGAGCATGCGGGCGCGACTCAGCCCTTGGAGGGGATGCCGTAGGCGTCGCCGACCGGCGGCGGCTTCTTGTCCGGGACTCCGTAGGCGTCCTTGGCGGCGGGGATGTCCTTGGGGACGCCGTACATGTCCTTGATCGGGTGGAGCACGTCCTTCTCGACGTCCTTCCACGGCGTCACGTCCCGCGGGATGCCGTAGGCGTCGCCCGTCGGAGGGATCCCGTCCTGACGGCCGTCGTAGCGCGGCGGCACACCGTAGAGGTCCTTCGAGTCATCGCAGCCGGCGAGGGCCCCCAGGGCGAGCAACGTCCCGACTCCGAGCGGCGTGGCGAGCCGGCCGAGCCGGCGCCTGACCTCATCGAGCTCGGCGCAGACCTCGTCGAGGATCTGCCTGCCACGCTTCGCGTCCATCGCGCCTCCTTTCGCTGCGGTGCTCCCCCATCATAGGGGAGGCCGGCGGCGAGGGTCAAAGGGTACTCACCTCCCCGGCGGGAC
>JAKLHH010000256.1 GCA_022710245.1 Myxococcota bacterium | reverse complement strand
CCACCTCGGCGCGTGAGGCCGCCCGGCTCGGACAGCAGGCGTACGGCCTCGCCAACCGCGCCTACATGGCGGGCGCCACGAACAGCCTCGACGTGATCGACGCCGCGCGCCGCTCGCGCGACGCCGAGACGACGGCGGTCGTGGCCGAGGACGCGGCCCGCCAGGCGCGCCTCGAGCTGCTCGTCGCGGCGGGGCGCTTCCCGTAGCAGCCCTCGCGTTCGCTGCGCTATCATCCGCTCCGGCGCCGCGAGACATGTCAGCACGATCTCCACTGCGGTCCTCGCTCCTCGTCCTCGTGCCACTCCTCGCGGCGGGGAGCGCCTGTCACCTGGCGCCGGCCGCCATCTCCTGGCCGGCGCTCGACGAGCGGCTCCTCGCCGCGACGCACATGGTGCGAGACCCGCGGCTCCTCCTCGCGCGCGAGCGGGCGCAGGTCGAGTTCTTCCGCCAGCACCTCGGACGCCCCTGAGCAGCGCCGCGTGACGCTGGATCCCCACGGCCGCTCGGTGCTATGCCTCGAGCAGCGAGGCACCCATGGCACGCAAGATCGTCTACCCCGAGGACCGGCTGCCGCTGGCCAAGCTGATCCCGCTCGGCCTCCAGCACGTGGTCGCCATGTTCGGCGCCACCGTGCTGGCGCCGATCCTGATGGGCTTCAACCCGCAGATCGCCGTCTTCTTCTCCGGCATCGGCACGCTGCTCTTCATCGGCATCACGGGCGGCCGCGTGCCGAGCTACCTCGGGTCGAGCTTCTCCTACATCGGGCCGGTGCTTGCGGTGGTGACCGTGGGCGGCGCGGTCGACGCGAGCCGCATCCCGCTCGCGCTGGGCGGCATCGCGGCCTCGGCGCTGCTCTACGGGCTCGCCGCGCTGGCGACCATCCGCTGGGGCGCGCGCTGGATCGAGCGCCTGATGCCGCCCGTCGTGACCGGCGCCGTGGTGGCGCTGATCGGGCTCAACCTGGCGGGCTCCGCCGCCGGCTCGGCGCTCGGCCGCACGCTGACCCTCAACACGCGGCAGGACCTCCTGCAGCTCGCGGTGAGCGGGACCACGCTCCTCGTCGCGACGGTGGTCGCGGTCTACCTGCGCGGGTTCCTCGGGCTGCTCCCGGTGCTCTTCGGCGTGCTCGCGGGCTCCGGCCTGGCGGCCGCGCTCGGGATGATCGACCACGCGGCGGCGCAGCGCGTCCTCGACGCTCCCTGGCTCGGCTTGCCGCCCTTCGTCACGCCGCGGCTCGATCTCCCGTCGGCGGCGATGATCGCGCCGCTCTTCCTGGTGCTCCTCGCCGAGAACAAGGGACACCTCGACGCCATCGGCGGGTACATGGGCCGCGACCTGACGCCTTACCTCGGCCGCGCTTACCTCGGCGACTCGGTGGCGACGCTGGTCTCCGCGCTCGGCGGCGGCACGCCGCAGACGACCTACGCGGAGAACATGGGGGTGATGGCGATCACCGGGATGTTCGCGGTGCGCGCCTTCGCCACGGCGGCGCTCTTCGCGGTCTGCCTCGGCGTCTGCCCGAAGTTCGGCGCGGTGGTGCAGGCCATCCCGGCGCCCGTCCTCGGCGGCATCACGCTCGTCCTCTACGGGATGATCGCGCTGATGGGCGTGCGCATCTGGCAGGAGGCGCGCGTCGACTTCTCGCAGCCGCGGAACCTGATCGTCGCCGGCGTCTCGATCACGCTGGCGACGGGCCTCGGCGTGCAGGGGCTCACCGTGCGCGGCGTCGGGGTCAGCGGCATCGCGCTCGGGACGCTCCTCGCGCTGGTGCTCAACCTGGTGCTGCGCGTGCGCTCCGACGAGCGCTGAGCGCGCTCACCGCCCCCGCCGCAGCTCCAGCCGGACCATCGTCGTGCCGCCCGGCGTCACCACGACCTGCTTGCGTGCAGCGCGGAAGCCCTCGCGCCTCACCTCGATCACGTGCGCGCCCGGGGCGATCCGCGCGAGGAGGAGCGGCGTCTGGCCGCGCTTCTTGCGATCGACGAAGACGTCGGCCCACGCCGCGCTGCGCTGGTAGAGCGAGACGACGCGCAGCGAGCCGGCGCCCCGCGTCGGCCCGGCCGGGGCGGTCGGCGGCTCCACCGCGGGGGGCTCGGGCTCCGCGGCCGGCTGGCTCGCGGCGGTCTCCCTCGCGGCGGGCTGCGAGGCCGGGGCGGGTGCGGGCGCCGGCCCGGTGGTCGTGGGCCTCGAGGCGGGCAGGGCGCGCGCGGCGAGCGCGAGCCACCCCGACGAGCCCGAGCGCGGCTGTGCTGGCGAGGGCGCAGGGGGCGCGGCCGCGACCACGGGCGTGGCCGGCGGCGTCGGCCTGTGACGGGGCCAGAACGCGACGACCGCCACCGCCGCCAGCGTGAGCGCGCCCACGCCGAGACCGAACCACACGGGCGGGCGCAGCCGCGGCGCGGGCGGCGCGGGGACGGTCGGGCGAGGCTGCGCGACGGTCGGCCGCACCACGAGCGCGGCCAGGAGCTCCTCGGCGAGCTCCTTCAGGCTCTGCTGCCGGTCCTCGGGCCGCTTCGCCAGCGCCCGCGCCACCACGCGCTCGACTGCGGCGGGCACGAGGGGCGTCAGCTCCCGCAGCGGCGGCGGAGCCTGGTGCACCGTCTGGTAGAGCACCGCGGTGATGTTCTCGCCCACGAAGGGCGGCCGGCCCGCGAGCATCTGGTAGAGGATCGCGCCCATGGCGAAGACGTCGGTGCGCGCGTCGATGTCCGCCACGCGCCCCTCGGCCTGCTCGGGAGCCATGTAGCTCGGCGTGCCCATGATCACCGAGGCGGCGGTGAGCATGCTCTGCGAGCCGAGCACCTTGGAGATGCCGAAGTCGAGGACCTTGACGAAGATGGCCCCGTCGTCGCGGTCGCAGAGGAAGATGTTCTCGGGCTTGAGGTCGCGGTGGACGACGCCGAGGCCGTGCGCGGCGTGGAGCGCCGAGGCCGCCTGCCCCACGATCTCGGCCGTCTCTGCCAGCGTGAGCGCGGGCTCACGCGCGAGGCGGGCGGCCAGGCTCTCGCCCTCGAGGAGCTCCATCACGATGTAGGGCTGCCCGTCGGCGGTCTCGTTGGAGTCCACCACCTCGATGATGTGCGGGTGGCCGAGCCCGCTGGTGACCTCGCCCTCGCGGCGGAAGCGCGCGACGGCCTCGGGCAGGGTGGCGACCACCGGCGAGAGGATCTTCACCGCGAAGCGGCGCCGCAGCCGGAGGTGCGCCGCCTCGTAGACCTTGCCCATGCCGCCCTCGCCGAGGAGGCGCTCGAGGCGGTAGGTCTCGCTCAGCACCTGCCCGAGCGGGCCCTGCTGCTGTGGGTCCTGCGTGAGGTCGGCCGCGGCTTCCATCAGAAGATCACTCCCGCCCCGACCGCGAAGTCGAGGCGCAGCACGAGGCCACCGGAGGGGTCCTCGCCCAGCACCGGCGCGAGGCGATCGCCGCCGACCAGGAGGTCGAGGCTGAACGGGCGCACGTAGAGGAGGAAGCGGTCGTCGAGGATCAGCTTGGCCTCGACGCCGGCGCGGATGCCGAGCGCGCAGGCGCTCTCGCTCGCCCCGACCACGGCGGTGGAGCCGTAGGCGAGCCCGAGCTGGAGGAGCGGGGTCAGGTAGAACGCCGTGCGCGAGGACGGCTGCAGATCCCACGACGCCTTGGCGGCGAGCTGGTAGAGGTTCACGCGCGGCGTGGTGCCCGCGGCGCCGGCGCCCTTGCTGCCGAAGGACTCGCCGATCGCCAGCGCGAGCGCGAGACCGCGCGCGCTCCGCGAGAGGTGGTAGCCGAGCTCCTGGCCGAGCGCGAAGCCGCCCGCGGCGCTGCCGAGACCGGTGGCGCCGCCGAGGGAGACCATCAGGGCGAAGGGGCGCGTGCCGGGCCGCAGGGTCGCGGTGGAAGCGACGGTGGTCTCCGGGGACGCGGCGTGCCCGCCCTGGCGCGGCTGGGCCGCGGCGCGGCCTCCCTGCTCGGCGCGCACCGAGCGGAGCAGGCTGACGATCGCGGGCTTCACACGGATCGGATCCAGGGTCACCGCGGGATCCCGCTGCAACGCGAGCGCGAAGGCCTGCCGGGCCTGCGCGGAGTGACCGAGGACGGCGAGGTTCACCCCGCGCTGGAGCTGCACCTGGGCGAGGAGCGCGTCGTCGCCGGGGAGGTTCTCGGCGCGATCGAGGACGCGCAGCGCCTCCTCGAAGCGACCCATTTCGTGGTGGGTCTGCGCCTCGCGGAGCAGTCGCTCGCCCGCGGCCGGGGCCGAGGTGGGCCCGGCTCGCACCGGGAGCGGCGCGAGCAGCAACCCGAGGACGAGCAGGCGGGACAGCGGGCACGTGGGGTGGAGCCGTGTGGACATGGAGCCCTGCTACGATCCATCGGCGCTGCGGGCGGGTTCTTGAGCGGGGTTCAGCGAGCCGGCGTGAGGCAGAGGAGCCGGTACTCCGTGGCGCTCCAGGCAGGGCCGCCGGGCGCGGGCCGCACCTCGATGGGCAGCTCGCTCCGTCCGCCGAGCACCGAGGCCGGCAGGAAGTAGTCCCGCTCGGCCCAGCGCAGGGTGGGGTTGCCCTCGACGGTGTACCAGTCACCGGCGAGCCGCCCCCCGACGAGGATCGCCGCGCGCTGTCGTGGTCGGGCCTGGTCGTACATGCGCCGCAGGGTGCAGCCCGCGCTCGTCGCTGGAGCCGTGAGCACGAAGCGTGCCGGCCCCGGGTGGCTGAACGCGGTGGCGCGGACCGGCCGCCGGTACTCGCGCCCCTCGAAGGCGCTGGTGAGGGCCTCGTGCTGCTCGCCGCCGCTGACCTCGAAGCGGTGGCGCTGGCGCGAGGCCCTGTCCGCGAGCACCAGCCGATCGACCTCCACCAGCCGCGGACCGCCGGGCTGCAGGTAGTAGAAGGCAGCGCCGCGGTACTCCGCCTGCACGCCGTTCTCGCTGCCGTGCTCGACGCTGTGCCGGATCGCGCCGGCGAAGTGGATCCCCGGCCAGAGACGATAGAGCGTGGTCCGGGCGTTGTACTGCTCGCCCTGCCGCTCGATCACCTCGGTGCGCGGCTCGCCGTGCATGGGCAGCGTGAAGGGCCCGGTGAGGAAGGTGTTCGACCAGCCGCCGAGGTGGTCGTCCTCGTGGCCGGTGCCGTGGAGCCCGGGCGTCCGCCGACCGTCGGAGTAGGAGCGCAGGTCGCCCTCCCACCAGCGCTTGGTCTCCGGCGTCGGCGGCAGCACCACGAGCACGGTGCCGACGAGCTTGCCGCTGCCCTGGAGCTCGAGCCACTCGAAGTCCTGGCCTGGCCGCGTGGGCGCCTCGACGCGGAAGCGCGCGTGGAGGTGCCCCGCCTCGCGCGGGGACCACCGCTCGGGCCCGAGGGCCACCGCGAGCTTGCCGGCGATCCCGCTCACGCGCAGGTGGAAGCCGCGCCAGAAGGGCATGGGCAGGCGGTGCTCGTAGGCGACGCCCGGCGCCATGCAGAAGGCGAGCGACCGGACCGGCGCCTCTCCGAGCCCCGACCCGAAGAAGACGCCGAGGGGGAGATCGATCGCGGGCTCGGCCGCGCCGTCCCAGGTGAGCTGCACCCGCGCGCGCTCGAGCTCGGCGGGCGAGGGCGCGCGCGCCGGACGAAACTGGATCAGCTCGACGGTCCCCGCGCCCTGGTGCCGGAAGTCGAGCGGGACCTCTCGCAGCGCGGCGTGTCCGCCCGGGCACCGCGCCGCCGCCGCGAAGAGCTCGCGCGCCAGCGACGGATCCGCGCCCGGCCGCCAGCTCTCCACGCGGGCGTCGACGGGGAGGGTGTCGACCTGGGCGATGTAGAAGCCGGGCCGGCGCTCGGTGGTCACGATCAGCCGCCGTCGGAAGGGCAGGGGCACCCACGAGACGTAGCCGCCGGTCGAGACCTTGTTGTCCGCGACGAGCGGCGCGGTGAACGGCGCCTGCCGCCCGGCGAAGAGGTCCTCCTGCGCGGCCTCGAGCCGCGCCCGCGGCTCGTCGTCGAAGTAGAAGCGCAGCCGCCCGAGGTTGAGTCCCACGCCGCCCTCGTCGGGGCCGGTGAACCAGAGCGTCCGCAGCACGCCGGGCCCGAGCGTGTCGACGATCACGTGCTCGCCGTCGGGGAGCTGGTAGAGGCTCGAGTACTGGCCGGTGAACCCGTCCTGGTTGCGGCCGGTGCGATCGAAGCTGGAGAGGTAGCGGCTCTCCACGCCCGGCCAGATCCGCGGCCAGGCCGGTCCGAAGCCGAGGAGCGCGGCGGGGTCGTCGAGGCCGACGGGCGGCCCGCTGACGGGCTGGCTGCGGGCCGCGCAGCCGATCGTGGCGACGACGAGCAGCAGGCAGGCGAGCGCGCGCATCGGGCTCAGCCGCCGCGCGACGATCGCGCCGCCGCGTAGAGCGACGGGAACCGGTCCTCGGGGTCCTCGTAGTAGAAGAGGTAGTGCCCGGCGCGGCGCACCTCGTCGTAGGCGCGCTGCAGGAGCGTCCAGACCCGTGACTGCATCTCGGTCCAGTGAGCGAGCTCGGGCCCGCTCCCGCCGGCGAGCACGGTGAGGATGCTCGCGGCCACGCGGTGCGCCTCCTCCTCGTCGGAGGCGCGGTAGTGGCGGTGATCGTCGGCGAGCGAGGCCCGGTGCTGGCGGTAGAGCCCGGCGAGGGTGGCGAGGTCGCTCGCCAGATCCTGGTGCCCCTTGCCGCCGCGGATGGCGGCGAGCCGCGCGGCGACCACGGGATCCTCGCCGCGGTGGTAGTCGAGCACCTTGATCATCCTCGCGCGGAGCGCGGTCGCCTGCTGGAAGAGCGCGACGGGCAGCTGCGGCTCGACCCCGGCGTCTCCCGCCTGCACCACCTGCTGCCGCACGTGCCACGCCGCCGCCGCCGCGAGCGGCAGGTCGTCGAGGAGCCCGAGGTCGAACCCGCCGCGCGCGGCGAGCTCGACGAAGCGCGCGCGGACCTCCTCGCGCGTGAGCTGCTCGGCCACGCTCAGCGCGGCGTTCGCGGCGCGCTGCAGGTTCGCGCGCGGCTCCTGCAGCTGGTCGCGCGGGATCTGCCGCAGCCGCTCCTCGAGCTTCGCGAAGGACTCCGCGGCGAGCTTCGGGTCGATGCTCATCGTCGCCTCCACTGGTTCTTCAGCAGGAGCTTGCCGGACTCAGCGCGTGAGGTCCACCGCGTAGGTGCCGTAGGGCGAGGTCGCGGTCCCGGTGACGTGGGTGGTGCCCGGCTTGCGCTGCACCTTGCTGGCGTCGGCCGGGTCGGGCTGGAGCTGCCCGGCCATGCTCAGGTTGAGGGTGACCACGCCCTTCAGGTCGCCGGTCATGCCGAAGGTGCCGGCGAGCGTGCCGGTCAGCGTCCCGCTCGGGATGGACTTCAGGCTGAGCTCGAGGGCGGGCAGGCTGGCCGGGTCGGTGGCGTAGCGCGCCTTGATGGTGGCGTCGTCGGAGTAGTCGGTCAGCTCCACCTTGAGGCGCATCCCCTTGTTGTTCGAGCTCCCCTGGTCGACCTGGCCGGTGATCTTCAGCGTCCCGCTCACCGCGCCGCTGGTCTGCTGCGCGGGGATGTTCGCGCTCGAGGCGGCGTTGAAGCCGGCGAAGCCGAGGTCCATCGCCTTGCCGACCATGGCGTCGAGGCCCAGGTAGACCCGGTGCGCGTCCTCGCTGGAGGAGACGGCGTCGTCGCTGCACGAGAGGCCCGCCGCGCAGAGGAGCGCGAGGGGCAGGGCACGGAGCTTCATCTTCACTCTCCCTGGTCTCTGCGGCGGAGCGCCGGCGGGATCGGCTCCCGTCGCCGCTCCCACTCGGCAGGCACCTCGCCCGCCGCCAGGGCGGCGATGCCGCAGGCGATGGCGCAGGTCGTGTCGCGGTCGCCGAGGCCGGCCACGGTGGTCCAGAAGGTCTGCTCGAAGTCGCCGAGGTGCCGGGCCGCGCACCAGATCGCGAAGGGCACGGTGTCCTGCGCGGAGACGCGCGAGCCGGAGCCGAGGGCGCGCGCCGCCTCCTCGACCGGGGTCGAGGCGGGGAGGGCGCGCGCCTGCTCGAGGCCGCGGCGGGTCTCGCCGGGGGGCGTCTGCTCGACGACGGCCGCGAGGAGCGCGGCGCCGTCGCGCGCGGGCTTGCCCTCGCCCCAGGCGAGCGCGGCGGCGAGCGCGACCGCCACGGCGCCGGCGATGCCCTCGGGGTGGGTGTGGGTCACGATGGCCGAGGCGGCGGCGTTCTCGATCACCAGCTCGAGGTCGTCGGCGAAGTAGGCGCCGAGCGGCGCGACGCGCATGGCAGCGCCGTTGCCGAAGGACCCCTTGCCGCCGAAGAGGCCGCGCGCGGCGGGCTGCCAGGGCGCGCCCTGCTGCAGGGCCTGGAGCAGCTCGTGCGCGGCGGCGCCGTAGCCGCGGCGCGGGTCGTAGCGATCGGCGAAGCGGCGCGCCAGGCGATCGGGGCTCACGTCGCCGTGATCGCGGAGCTCCTCGACGAGGGAGAGCGCCATCTCGGTGTCGTCGGTGTAGCGCCAGGGCGCCGGGGGCAGCTCGCGCGCGGCGAGCCGCTGGCTGACGGCGTAGTCGGGGCCGAAGAAGCGCTCGCCGAGGGCATCGCCCACCGAGAGCCCGGCGAGGGAGAGGAGCGCGCGCTGGAGTCGCTCGCCTGCGATGTGATCCGACATGAGTTTCCGCTCCG
>JAKLHH010000255.1 GCA_022710245.1 Myxococcota bacterium | reverse complement strand
CCGCGACGCTCGGCGACAGGCCCCTGACGCCCGCGCTGCGGCGCTGGCTCGAGCAGGACCGCGAGATGTTCGAGCTCGGCGAGGCGCAGTCCTTCGCGGAGCTCGTCGACGCGGAGCTCGGCGAGTGGGCCGAGGCCTTCGCGCCGGTCGCCGCGGTCCTCACCGCGCCCTGCGTGCTCTTCGAGGGATGGGGCGCCGACTCGCGCCGCTTCCTCTACCTCGGCGCGACGGACGCGCACGGCGAGTACCCGGTCTTCACCATCGACGTCGACGACACGCCGTACCTCTGCCTCAACGGCCCCGCCGACGTCTGGCTCGCGCAGCAGGCGGGCTTCCTCGCCGACGAGGAGACCTACGGGACGGTCCCGCCGGAGTACGAGGAGGACCGGAAGGAGCACGCGCGGCTCAACTTCGGGGGCAACCTCGCCTGGGGCGACGGGGTCTTCGGCAAGACGCTGGACCCGTTCTCGGAGCTCGAGGACGATGAGGAGGGCGGCGAGGACGGCGAGGACGAGGGCGAGAGCTGACCAGGAGGTCGACGATGTCCGTGCTCGTGGAGTTCTCCATGTCGCCCCTCGACAAGGGCGAGTCGGTCGGTGACTACGTGGCGCGCAGCCTGGAGATCATCGACGGCAGCGGCGTGCCGTATCAGCTGGGCCCGATGGGGACGTGCCTCGAGGGCGAGTGGGACCAGGTCTTCGGCGTCATCCGCGCCTGCTACGAGCGGATGAGCGAGGACTGCCGCCGCATCACCTGCAGCATCAAGGTCGACGCCCGCCAGGGCGCCGAGGGCCGGCTCCGCGGCAAGGTCGAGCGCGTCGAGCGGACGGTGGGGCGCAAGCTCAGCACGGGGGAGTAGCGGACGAGCCCTAGCCCCAAGCCCTCATCCACATCTTCTGGTCATATCTCATCTAAGTCGAGCGACGTACCGGTGGTGAGCAGCCTCGTCGGTGCAGTCCAGATCGCCGCGGGTGACCAGGGCGCAAGACTGCTCAGGTGCCGTGGGCCGAGGTGTCCTTCGACGATGCCGGGCAAGACGCGCGAGCCAGCGCTGGCACGCCGGTGAGCCAGCTCGTGCACGCCGCGCCTCGCGAATCCACCGGGCTACCCGACACGGGGGCTGGCTCGGGAGCTGCAACCTGCCCGCGCAGGAGGAGCCGATGCCGGCCCACGCCATCTCCCCTGCTCGAGCGCGACCTCGCGGCCCACGCCGGGCCGCGCTGCTCGTCACCGCGCTCTCCCTCTGCGGCCTCGCGGCGCCGGAGGCCGCGGCGAGGGGACCGACCCTCAGGCATCGCGCCGCTCGCCAGGTGCAGCACCTGCGAGCCAAGGCGGCCCGCGCGCACCAAGCGCTGCAGCGACTCCGGCGAGTCGACACCACTCCGCTCCGCGCGGCCGGTCGCTCCTTCGTCGATCCCGAGCTCCCCGTCGAGCGTCGACGCGCGCTCCTCGACGAGGCCATGGGGCCGAGCCTGACGGACGCCGTCCACAGCGTCGCGCAGAGCCTGGCCGCGCTCAACACGCTGGCGCCCGCCGGCCACCGCCTGGGCCGGTCCCTCGAGGACGCGCTGCGCCCCGCGGGCAAGCTGCGCGAGTCGCTGGCGAGCTCCTGCTGGGCGAGCTTCCTGCCCCAGGACCTGGCGCGTGAAGGAGCCGCGCTCGACCGGCTCCTCGTCGGCTACCGTCAGCCGGAGTTCCGTGGCGCGATCGAGCGCGCCGTCCAGGTGCTGCGCGTGGCGGCACGGATGGAGATGGCGGCGCTCTCGCAGATCGCGGTCGAGGTCCCGCGCGAGGTGCGGGCGCCGGTCAGAGCCGCGCTCGCCGGCTACCTGACCGGGCTGGCCCGCCTCTCCGCTCGCAGCCTCGGCGTCGAGCGCGAGGTGACGGTCGCCGCGGCCCGCTTGCTGCGACTGGGAGCCGTCGGCACCGAGCCGACCCTCTCGCCGACGCAACGGAGCCGCGCGCTCGCCGGCCAGGTCGCGAAGCTCGCTCGCCTGCTCCCCCGCGTCGCGCGCCGGGTCAACCGGGCCGTGCGTGCGGCTGACGCTCTCGAGCCCTCCGCCGAGGAGCTCGCGGCGCTGAACCAGCAGCTGGAGCGGGACCTCTCGCGGCTGATGCGGGTCACCCCGCAGGCACGCGCCGCGATGAGAGAGCTGGCGGGCGACCTCACCTCCGCCGGCAGGCTCCTGCTCGGCGGCCTCCGCATCGCCGGCGCGATGCGGAACTCCGCGATGCCCGCGCCGGACCGCGCGCGCGTGATCAAGGAGTCGGCCGAGGGGCTGGGCCCCATCTTCGTCAAGGTGCTGCAGACCGCGGTGAACCACCCCGCGCTGCGGGCCGAGCTGCTGGGCAGTGACACCTCGGTGGAGAGCCCTGTGCTGCTCGCCCTCCGCTCGCTGCAGGATCGGGTCTCCCCGATGCCCCCGCGCGAGGTCCGCCGCCAGCTCCGCGCCTCCCTCTCGCCCGCCGCCCTGCGGGACCTGGTGGCCTTCTCCGAGACGCCGCTCGCCGCCGGCTCGATCGGGCAGG
This sequence comes from Myxococcota bacterium, assembly GCA_022710245.1. The sequence continues at coordinate 6,089 of JAKLHH010000255.1, read as the reverse complement.
TGCACCGCGCCACGCTGCGCGAAGGTGGCCGCCTCGTCGACGTGGTGGTGAAGGTGCAGCGCCCCGACCTGGAGGAGCGCTTCGAGGACACGCTCCGCGTCACCCGCCTCGCGACCGCCCTCGCGCGCGAGGCGCTGACCGCGCTGACCGGCGCGCCAGCGGATCTGCGCCGCGCTGTCTCGCAGGTGACCGACGCGATGGAGACCACCCTGCCCGACCTGGTCCGCTCCTTCCAGACCGAGATCGACTTCGAGCGCGAGATCGCAGCCACGCGCCGCTTCGCCGAGCAGTCCGCCGGCGACCAGCGCATCAGGGTGCCCCGCATCTACGGCGCGCACTCGGGCAAGCGGGTCATCACCATGGAGCTCCTGCGGGGGGAGCGGCTCTCCTCGTTCGTCGCCCGCTGCGGGCGCGCCCAGGAGGCGCGCGCCACGCCGATCGCCGCAGGACCGCTGCGCCGCGGCGATCCGGAGGCCGACGCGGTGGAGCGCGCGAGGGTGCTGGCGGTCCGCGCCTTCGGCCTGGAGCCGCGGGCGGTCACCACCGCCAGCCTCGGTGGCGGCTACCAGGTGCGCCTGCGCTTCGACCACCCGGTCCAGCACGCGACCGTGATCAGGGTGGGGCCAGACGGCTCGGCCCGCGTCGAGGGCCCGACCCCGGACCTCTCCCTCGCGGCCCTGCAGCGCCTGCGCAGCGCGATGACCGCGAGCTTCGCCGCGCAGCACCTGATCCATCGCAACATCCACGGAGACCTCCACGAGGGCAACCTGCTGGTGCTCGGCAATGGCCGCGAGCTCGGGCTGATCGACTTCGGCAGCACCGTCGAGCCCTCCGGCCCCGACTACCACGTCGCCGGTCGTCTCCTCGTCGGCTGGTTCCTGCGGAGCTACCCGGCGATGGCCCGCGCCCTCGTCGCGATGAGCACCGCCGCGACTCTCGCCCTGGTCGAGCGCGCGACCACGTGCTCGCGGATCGAGCAGCAGCTGCGCCGCCTCCTGCCCGATCTGAAGCAGAGCTCCGCCAGGGACCTGCTCGAGGCCACCCTGCAGGCGACCGCCGCGGGCGGAGCGGCGCTCTCCGCGATCCACTTCCGCTGGATCAAGGCCTCCGTCTCCATGCACGGGACCCTGTCGGGGTTCGACGCCACTCTCTCGCCCATGGACGGGGGTGATCGCTGGAAGGTGGCCAGGGATCTGCTCGGAGCGCTCCGGCGCCGAGCCGCCCGCCGGGGAGCGCCCGGGCCCGAGGCTCGGCGCTGATCCGCGCCCGACGGTGCGCCCGGACAGCTCGACGCCAGGTCGACAGAGCGCGGGGCGGGGGCGACGCGTCGCCGCCTGGAGCTGGCTGCGCGGCTCCGACCATCGACGGGCCCTTCCACCTGGCCGGGCCACGGGCGGGTCAGCTCGCGCGCCGATCCCCTCGGGACCACATCGCCTCGGTGTGGCGCGACCCCTGCAACCCGGCCGCCGTCGGAGGTGATCGATGTTCCTGAGGCTCCTGACCGCGCTCGCCCTCGCGCTCGCCCTCGCCCGCACCGCACCCGCTCAGCCGGTGCCGCGCACCGCCGCGCCGGCACCCGGCCCCGCTGGCTGGCTCGGCCGGGTCGCCTCGGCGCTCCTGCCGACCGGCAACGCCGGCGGCCATCGTCTCTCCCTCGGCGAGGCCCTGGGGCGGGCGCGCGCGGAGCTCCAGATCTACCGCGGCGAGCACCTGGAGCGGCTCTCCGACCTCCTCACCGTCGGTCGCTCGCGCTTCGACCCCTCGCTCTCCGTCGCCGACAACGTCAAGCGCGCTGCCGAGGAGGCGCACCTCACCAGCTACCTCGCCGACCTCGACGGTCGCCAGGTGCTGCACGTCGTCGTCCCGCTGGCGAGCGGCGCGTCGACGGCGCGGGCTGTGCGCGCGCTGCAGCGCCAGGTCGGCGAGCAGACGATCGAGCTCAACTACAAGGCAGCCTCCTCGACGAACCCCTACGGGCACGTCGCGGTGCGAACGGGCGGCGGCGCGCTCTTCGACCTCACCGGCACGCGCGGCGTCGCCGAGCTCCCGCCGCTGCTCGGCGCGCTGCTCGGGGCGCTCCAGGGCAGCCCCGACCTGAGCCTGGCACGTCGACGAAGCCTGCGACGGTTCATGGAGTCGCGCCAGGCGTCCGACGCCTCCTCCTCGGTCTTCCACGGCCTGCTCTTCGCGGCAACGCCGGCGGAGATCGAGCAGACCGAGGATCTCTACCGCAGGCGGCAAGGCCAGGTGAAGGCGTTCGCGGTGGGCGGGGGCGAGGCGAGCAAGGGAGTCTTCAGCTGCGCGCAGTTCCTCACCGAGGGGGTGCCCTTCCTGAACCAGCGTGGCATCGGCGCCAGCGTCAGCGCCCGCGCGACCGCGAGCGCGGCGCGCCGGTCGCCGCAGCTCGAGGCGGTCCTCGTCTACCAGCCGCCGGGTGCGGCGACCGAGGGACGCGACCTCTGACCCGTCGCCTCGCCCTCCGGTCCACCGTGTCGAGGGGAGCCCCCTCCGACCTGAGGCTCCGGCTCCAGGGCTGGCCCTGGCCGCCAGCCACCCGCTGCGGCTCAGCGTCTGTCTGATCGTCCCGCCGAGACCGCCGCCGACGGTGGACCCAGCAAGGCCTGCTCACCAGAACACTCGCGACCAAACCGTGCTGCCGTCCTGCGCATCGAGTGCGACCACGTAGAGATCGTCGACCGCAGCAACGCCCTCCTCGGCGATGAGGAAGATACGACCGCCTTGATCGGCGACGAACCGGATCGGACGGTTCTCCGCGCCAAAGAGACCCGCCACCTCGCGCTGCCAGCGAGGCGCACCGGTTGGCGGCCGCCGCACCAGCATCCGACGCGCCATCGCGGTCGACGAGCTCAGGCCTATGGCGTCGCCGTCAATGATCGGTCGGTCGCGTCCCTCGAGTGGCGGGGGCCCCGGCGTGCGGTCACACTCTCCCCCTTGTCCGACCTTGTGCTCGAGGCGTTGGCCATCCCGGATCGAGAGCGTCACCACCTGGTGGTATCTGCGGGTGCCCGACTTGGCGCTCGTGCAGCTCGTCATCCGGATCCGCAGCGCCGGCGAATGCGTCTCCACGAACTCCGCGCCATCCAGCCGCCAGCGCGTCCGATGGACCACGATGCCGAGTCGGTGCAGACCGATGCAGTCGCTCGCAGCACCGAGCAACACCCAGAGCAGGCCGGCGAGGATCGGCGTCAATATCAGACCGTTCCAGCCAAGCTTGCGGCGGGTTCCAGGCAACCCCGCCCGTCCGGGGCGCGGACGGTCCTTGTGTTTCGCCGTCGGGGGCACCTCCGTGGGGGGGCGCGCCTCGGCCGGGTCTGGCTCGCGCTGGGCCTCTGTCTTCGGCTCGGCCTCGGGTCTCTGCGCGGCCTCGATGGCCTCGGTGAGCGCAGACCTGCAGCTCGGCCCGACGGCCACCATCAGCGCCCGCGCCACCAGTCGCCGCGCCGGAGCCTCGCGCAGGCTGGCCGGCTCGTCGAAGATCTGGTGCACCTCGCCCAGGACATCGGCTCTGCACCCCACCCCGGGCGGTCCTGAAGGATCCTGGAGCATCCGCGTCTGGTCGCTCACCTCGACGCCGATCAGCAAGGCGGCATCGAGCGAGAGGTCGAAGCAAGGGATCCAGGCCGCACTGCCGGGCTTCAGCGTGAGCTCGGCCGCGACTCCCCTGACCGTGCCTGGAAGGCGCGAGAGCTCGACCTTCCGTCCCTGTCGGTTGATGGATACCCTGCTGGCGCCGCAGGTCCGGCACGAGCCAGCGCTCTCCTCGACGCGGCCGCAGACCACGCAGCTCCGCGCGATCGGCGGTGCAAGGGCGCGCCGCTTCTTCGCGCGCTTCTTTCCGTGATGCTTCCCCATTGTCGTGGCCCAGCATAGCCCAGCACGCCGGTTGAATGCAGGCCCTGTCTCAGCTGCAATTCGCCCTGCTCGCGTCCTTCGGACGCTCCGCGATGAAGGGCGAGCTGCCTGGTAGATCGGTTCTGATCCTTGGCCGGAGCCGACCAGGTCACCGCGGCGAAGCCTTCCGTGGGGCATAACGACATCCCCGTCGGCCATCCTGGGATGGAGAGGTCGCAGCCACGCAGACGGGACGATGTGGGTCAAAGACAGCGCCGCCAATATCGTCTTCGACGATCGTGCCGTCGAGGGCGAGCGGGATCAGGTCTTCGGCGCTACCGCGTCGACGCTGATCAGCGCGGGAGGAGGTTGGGGTTTGGCGTGCGATACGGCGCGGGCGTCTGGGCGGGCTGTGGAGCCCGCTTGATTGGAGCGTATCCACCGTAGTCGAAATACTGCCTGGTCCCCCCGCCCCAGGTTCGCGTGTAGCTTCCCCGGTACGTGCGGCCATAGTTGCTGCTGAGGGGAGCGGAGTATCCGATCACTCGTCCACCCATGCCATCCCTCACTACCGCGGCGTGGGCTGTCAGGCAGGGGATGGTCAGGCCGAGCATCATGGCGGCCACCGTGAGACACTTGCGGATCATCATTTCTGGCCTCCTTCCAGTGCCCGTCGTGTGAGCAGGGCTCGTGCCAGCCGATCGATTCAGAGGATCGGGGACTTCGAGGCGCCCCTGGGGCCGAGTTTTGGAGTCGGTCGGGGGCGGGGAGGGAATGGGTTCTCAGCATGCGACAAGTGGCTTCGCCGCGGTGATCAATGCCGGCACCTGGAGCGGCCCCGCCGATCCGCACGAGCTCGCGTCGCGCAGGCCAGCGCAGGGCTCGCGCTGCGCTGTCGCACCGTGTTGACGGTGGTGTCGGTCGTCACCAGCTATCGGACACTGCAGCAGCCACTCCCTCCCGGGAACCCCAGTAGATCCGGGCCCGGGTCGCGGCCTGCTTCTTGAAACGCTCCTCGGCGATGACCCGCTGGCCGCTGCTCCTCGTCGTGCTCCTCACCTTGCCCGCCGCGGGCAGCGTGAAGGCCGAGGGCGGCCTCTCCGGGCTCTGGGGCGGCCAGGCGCCGGCCGAGCTCGAGGCCGCGGGGCTGGCGCGCCGCGCCCAGTGGTTCCGCGACCACCTCACGGACGCCCTGCGGGCGTTCGGCGAGCGGGGACCTCGCACCGTCGACGAGGCCCGCGCCCTGAAGTACCACGCGCGCCGCGCCGTCGACCTCCTCAACGAGGATCCGCTGCTCCTCGCCCTCGTCGAGCGGGGCACCGGCGGCTTCAAGGCAGCCCTCGATCAGATCACCAGGCTGAGCACGGGCGGGGGCGTCAGCGCCGCGGCGCTGGTCCGCGCCGCCATCGTCCACGACCCGCGCGGGGTCACGCCGCGCCGCGCGCAGCCCAGGCTGGAGCTGCGCACCGCGCTGGTCCGGCTGATGGGTGTCGGCTACCAGGCCGAGCGCGGCCAGTGGCCGACGACGAGCGCGCGTGGAGCGGCGACGACCACCGCAGCGCCTGGCACGACCACGCGCCTCGCGACCACGCCGGGCGCGACCACGCCGGGCGCGACCACGCCGCGGACGACCGCGACGCGACAGACGGCCGCTGCCGGCTGGCGGTCCTGGATCCCTCGCGGCCTCACCACGGGCGGCAGGCGCTAGCCACGCCCATGAGCTCGCCGCGCCTCACCGCCCTGCTCCTGGCGACCTCACCGCGCCTCGCCGCCCTCCTCCTCGTGGCGACCTCGCTCCTGACCGCGCAGGTCGCGACCGCCGCTCCGGGACGCCCGCCGCACGCGCACGGCCTGCACCTCGTGCGCGGCCGCTTCCAGGCGCCCGCCACGGCCGTCGCCGAGGTGCAGCGGCAGGGGCGCGGCGCCGGGACCGCCTTCCTGATCCGCGCCGGCGCCGACGGCGAGGCCTGGGTGATGACCAACCACCACGTGGTCTGGGACGCCTACAACGAGCAGCTCTCGGAGCACATGGGCCGCCCCGACCTCTCCCTTCGCTTCGAGCGCGGCGGCCGGAGCGTGGAGGTCCACCCCACGCGGTACGTCTACACGAGCGAGAGCCTCGACGTGGCGATCCTGGCCTTCCGCACCCCGGCGCAGCTCCAGGGGGTCTCGCCGCTGCGGCTCCTCGATCGCGCGGTGCGGGCGGGCGAGGGGCTCTGCGCGATCGGCTATCCCTC
>JAKLHH010000254.1 GCA_022710245.1 Myxococcota bacterium | reverse complement strand
GCTCCCGCCTCCGCTCTCCTCTCTCCTCTCTCTCTCGAGGACCTCTCGCTCCAGGATCCCCTCTGATGAAGAAGACCTTCGCGAACCCGACGACCGGTGCGTTCTGGAGCATCGCGCTCGACGACGAGACCATCACCATCACGCACGGCGCCGGCGGCACCGCGGGCGAGACCGAGCTCATCGAGGACGCCTTCGAGGCGCGCGGCGTGCCGCCCGAGGCGCTCTTCGAGGAGCTGATCGCCGAGCTCGACGGGAGCTACCAGCTGGTGCTCCCGGGCGACCTCCTCGAGCAGGTGGAGGCGGCGCACGAGGTCACGCTCTCCGGGCGCCTGCGCGCCTTCTACGAGCGCCACGAGTACCGCGCGCACCAGGGCAAGCTCTGCCGCGGGCTCGAATGCCGCGTGGACTTCGCCTCGAGCGCGGTGCTCGGCGCCTTCCACCAGGAGTACCGCGACCGCGCGGGCCGGCGGCTGCAGCTGATCCCCATCTCCTCGAAGTGGGTCGGCCGGAGCGGCGCCGCCCTGCGAAGAGGGCGGTCGGGCGGAGCGGCCGCGACCAGCAAGGACTGGTACGAGGAGGAGCAGCAGTGGATCGGCGTCGACGCCACGCTCGGCGACGGGCCCGTCTACGCGCTCTACACCTCGGGCGAGCACGAGGTCGCCTACGAGGGCCTCGACGCGTTCCTCGCGGACCTCGTCGCGAGCTGACCGCGGTATAATCGGATCACCTCTTCGTTACCTGGGGGTGACCTCGATGAGCCACGACACGCCTCGCACGATCCTCGCGCTCCTCCTCTGCGGGCTCGGCGTGACCGGCTGCGGGAGCCGCGCCGCGCCCGGCGGCGACGGCGGTGGGCTGCTCCCCGACCTGAGGAGACCGCCCGACTCGCGCGGGCTCGAGCCCGCAGCCCAGCCGCACGTGATGAGCGACCTCGACCTCCTCGTGGTGATGGACAGCTCGTCGATGGGGGTGAAGCCTGACTCCTTCACGAAGGCGTTCCCCGCGCTCCTCGAGGCGCTCCGGCACCCGTCGCTCGGCCTGGACGACCCGCAGGGCAGCCGCTGCAGCACCACCGATCGCAGCAACTGCAGGATCCCGGACCTCCACCTCGGCGTGGTGAGCACGGACCTCGGCGCGGGCGGCTACTCGCTGCCCAGCTGCGAGACGCCCGGCGGCGACGGCGGCAAGCTGCAGAGCAAGCCGCTCGTCGCGGGCTGCACCCCGCCCAGCGACCCGTACATCAGCTACGTCGACGGGACGACCAACGTCCCTGACTGGCACCCGACGAACCTCGAGAAGATCGCCGAGGCCTTCGGCTGCATCGGGCTGCTCGGCTCGGGCGGCTGCGGCTTCGAGCATCCGCTCGAGGCGGCGCGCCGCGCGCTCGACCCCACACTGAACGTGAACCCGGGCTTCCTGCGCAAGGACGCCACCCTCGCCATCCTCTGGCTCACCGACGAGGACGACTGCTCCGCGACGAAGCCGCAGCTCTTCGATCCGGCGCAGCAGGGGCTCACGGATCCGCTGGGCCCGCTCACCTCGTTCCGCTGTTTCGAGTTCGGCATCTCCTGCGACAAGAACGGCCGCCAGCCCGGCGTCCGCCACAGCTGCGTGCCCGGCTTCGACTGGCTCTTCAAGGTCGAGGAGTACCAGCAGTTCTTCGCCAACCTGAAGCCGGCGGGTCGCCTGGTCCTCTTCGCGCTCGCGGGCCCCACCTCGCCCGTCGAGGTCGGCATCGAGGGCTCCAACCCGGTGCTGAAGCCGAGCTGCCAGAGCCAGAGCGGCAACGCCGTGCCCGCGATCCGCCTCGCGGCGGTGGTGCAGAGCTTCGGCGCGAACGGCCTCTTCAACCCGGCCGGGACCAACGCCTGCTCGCCGGACTACACCCCCGCGCTCCGCGCCCTCGGTGAGCGCCTGCTGGCCATCGGGCAGTAGCCGCGCTGACCCATGGTATGATGGATCACCTTGTTCGCTTCCGCCTGGGGGTGACCTCGATGAGCCTCGACACGCCTCGCACGATCCTCGCGCTCGTCCTCTGCCTCCTCGCCACGGTCAGCTGCGGGAGCCGCACCGCGCCTGGTGGCGACGGCAGCACCTCGCCGCTGCCCGACGGGACGAGGCCACCCGACCGGCGCGGGCTGGAGCCCGCCGCGCCGCCGCCTCTCCCGCTGATGCAGGCGCTCGACCTCCTCTTCGTCGTCGACAACTCGAACTCGACCGAGCAGCACCAGGCCAAGCTCGCGAAGGGTCTCCCGCAGCTCCTCGAGTCGCTCCGGAGCCCGCGGCTCGGCACCGACGACCCGGCGGGCCCGGCCTGCAGCACGGCCGATCGCCGCAACTGCAAGGTCCCCAGCCTGCACCTCGGAGTTATCAGCACCGACCTCGGGGCGGGCAACTACTCCCTGCCCTCCTGCGAGCTGCCGGGCGGTGATGGCGGCAAGCTGTGGACGCAGCCGCGCGTCGCGGGGTGCACGCCTCCGAGCGACGCCTTCATCAGCTACGTCGACGGGGTGCTCAACGTGAAGGGCACGACCGGCAAGAGCAGCCTCGCGCAGGTCGCCGAGACCTACTCGTGCATCGGCCTCCTCGGCACGGGAGGCTGCGGCTTCGAGCACCAGCTCGAGGCCGCGCGCCAGGCGCTCGACCCCAAGCTCAACGTGAACCCGGGCTTCGTCCGCAAGGACGCCTACCTCGCCATCCTCTGGCTCACCGACGAGGACGACTGCTCGGCGAAGAAGCCCCAGCTCTTCGATCCGGCGCAGCAGGGGCTCACCGACCCGCTGGGCCCGCTGACCTCGTTCCGCTGTTTCGAGTTCGGCATCTCCTGCGACAAGAACGGCCGCCAGCCCGGCGTCCGCCACAGCTGCGTGCCGGGCTTCGACTGGCTCTTCAAGGTCGAGGAGTACCAGCAGTTCTTCGCCAGCCTGAAGCCGGCCGGAAGGGTGGTGCTCTTCGCGCTCGCGGGCCCCACCTCGCCCGTCGAGGTCGGCATCGAGGGACAGAACCCGGTGCTCAAGGCGGCCTGCCAGAGCACGGACGCCTACGCCGTGCCGGCGATCCGCATCGCCACGGTCGTGCAGAGCTTCGGCGCGAACGGCCTCTTCAACCCGGGGACCAACGTCTGCTCGCCGGACTACGCCCCCGCGCTCCGCGCCCTCGGCGAGCGACTCGTCGCCATCGGGCAGTAGCGAGCCGCGACTCCTCACGACCCCACCTGAGGTAGACTGGAGACACCGCAGGAGGTCCTCATGTCACGCCGGCAAGCGCTCCTCGCCCTCTGCGCGGGCCTCGGGCTCGCGGCCTGCAGCAGCGATCCCGCCGCCCCGCAGCCCGACGGACCCGCGCCCGGAGATCGCGGCCCCGCCTCCGAGGTGAGCGCCCGCGAGCTCGGCCCGACCGGCGACGGCCCGCGCGCCGACTTCGCCGGCAAGCTCGACGGCGCGCCGCCGCCGCCCTCCGCGACCTGCACGCCGCCGCTCAAGCTCGCCGACACCACCGGCAGCCAGGTGGTGGGGACCGGGACTCCCGCGAGCTGCACCCGCGACGCGCTCGCCGCGGCGGTCGCCAAGGGCGGCGCGATCACCTTCAACTGCGGCTCGGCCCCGGCGACCATCTCCGTCACCTCGACGATCGTGGCGCCCGCGACCCTCGACACGGTGATCGACGGCGAGGGCAAGGTGACCCTCGACGGCGGCGGCAAGGTGCGCATCCTCGAGCTGGTGCACGGGGACTACCGCGTGAACACGAAGAAGCTCGTGCTCCAGCGGCTGACGTTCCAGAACGGGAGCGCGCCCGGCTCCGACTACGTCGCCCCCTCGACCAGCAACCCGAAGTGCGCCTACGGCTACAAGACCGGCTCGGGCGGCGCGGTCTACGTGCGCGACGCGGTGCTGCACGTGCTCGACTGCGTCTTCAAGAACAACGCGGCGGCGACGCCGGGGCCCGACGTGGGCGGCGGGGCGATCTACGTCCTCGCCTCGCTCGAGGCGAAGATCGTCGGCTGCACCTTCTCCGGCAACCACGCCTCGAACGGCGGCGCCGTCGGGATGCTCCAGTCGACCGGCACCTTCGTCAACACCACCTTCCAGGGCAACCAGGCCAGCGGCACCGGCGGCAACCACGCGGGCGAGACCGGCTGCCCCGGCGTCGGCCACGCGGGGCAAGGCGGCGCGGGCGGCAACGGCGGCGCGGTCTACATCGACGGCTCCGACGACCTCGAGCAGTACTTCTGCGGCGTGACCTTCGCCAAGAACACCTGCAACGACTTCGGCGGCTGCCTCTTCCGCACCGCGAACAACCAGCAGCGCAAGGCGACCTTCCTCAAGAGCAGCTTCGAGGGGAACCAGGCGGGGACCGGCGCCGGCTGCCTCTACATCTCCAACTCCGAGCTCACCATCTCGCAGTGCCTGATCGCGAACAACACCGTGCTCGCCGGACTCGGCGGCGGCGTGCGCACCGAGCTCGGCACCGTCGCCACCATCACCAACACGACCTTCTACGGGAACTCGAGCGACAAGGGGCTCGCCGGCGCGCTCTCGCACGCGGGCGCGGGCGAGCTCCGCAACTGCACCTTCGCCAAGAACCGCGCCGAGGGCGGCCCCGGGTACTTCAGCGCGGCGCTCGGCATGGCGAGCGCGGTGGCGATCCACAACACGATCTTCCTCGACAACACCACCAAGGACCCCTGGAACCCGCAGGCCTGCTCGTTCAAGACGATGAGCGGCGCGGGCAACTTCCAGTGGCCGAAGAAGCGCTCCGACGGCAAGACCGACGACACCGCCTGCGTGAGCGGCGTCACCTGGGCCGACGCGCAGCTCGGACCGCTCACGAGCAACGGCGGCCCCACGCTCTCCATGCTGCCGCAGAGCGGCAGCCCGGTGATCGGCGCGGGCGCGAGCTGCCCGGCCGAGGACCAGCGCGGGCAGCCTCGCTCCACGACCCAGTGCGCGGCGGGCGCGGTGGAGCCGTAGCCGAGCCTTGGTCGGTCGCTGCCGGGCGGGCGAGCGCGCTGGCAGGAGCATCATGCGACGCGAGATCCCCGAGCGAGAGCTCCTCGACTTCTACGGCGCGATCGAGAGCGGAGCGGTCCAGCTCCGAGCGCTGGAGGATCCGCAGTCGGTCTACGCCGGGAACGTGACCTACCAGGCGACGAACGGCTGGACGCTGGTCGTGTTCAACGACGCGAACGAGTACGACTACGTCGACGAGGTGCGCTCGGCCGATGGTCGCGTGACGGACTTCGACGGACTCGAGGGGACCGCGGCCGACTGGTGTCCGGACGACGAGACCGCCTGGCGCTGCCTCGGCATCCCGGGCTACTGCTGCTTCCGCTGCGTGACCTGCGGCGCGACGATCAAGCCTGGGCGTGACGAGCAGTACCTCTGCGCCGGCGACCATTGCGACGGCGTGCGCTCCCCCGCGAGGGGGACCTGGATCGCCCGCTGAGCTCCGCCCTCGGCGAGGAGGGCGCGTGCGCGCTCAGGGCACCGTGTGGTGGAGCAGCGTGCCCGACTGGCCCACGGCCCAGGCGTCGGTGGGGCCGACGAAGCGCAGCCCGTAGAGGTTCATGCTGCTCACCTTGGGGAAGTCCTTCCAGCCCTTGCCGTCGTAGTGGAGCATCAGCCCGCCGTCACCGACGACCCAGACGTCGAGCGGCCCCGAGCCGCCCACCGCGGACCAGTCGTTGAACAGCCCCTGGGTGCCGGTGAGGTCCTGCGCGGTCCAGCCGAAGGGGTCCTTGCGCAGCACCATGCCCTTGCCCGCGATCCAGATGTCCTGCGCGCCGCTCCCCCAGATCGAGGAGAAGTTCGCGGTGACGCCGCTCGAGGTGTCAGGCGCCCACTTGCTCCCGTCCCAGTGCAGGATGGTGGTGTTCCAGCCGACGACCCACGCGTCGCTCGCCGACTGCGCCCAGACGCCCATCAGCATCTCCGAGACGGCGGAGAGCGACTCGTCGGCCCAGGTGCCGCCCTTGCGGTGGCGGATGGTGCCCTTCTCGCCGACGGCCCAGACCTCGCCGGTCGTCTTGTCGCCGCCGACGGCGAAGTAGGTGTTGCTGCCGACCTGCGTCCGCGACCAGGCGGTCCCGTCGTAGTGGAGGATCCACCCGTCCGAGCCCGCGGCCCAGACGTCGCTCTTGCTCTTGCCCCAGACGCCGCGCAGGTCCTTGTCGTGGCCCGAGGTGGCCTCGGTCCAGGTGCCGCCGGTGTAGTGGAGGATCTTGCCCGCGACCCCGACGGCCCAGACGTCGTCGGACGCCGAGCCCCAGGTCGCCCAGAAGGTGTGCATCAGCGGCGAGGACGCCGTCTTCCAGCTCCCGACCGACGCCGTCGAGTCGGGCGCTCCGCCGAGCTCCTTGCTGAGCTTGTGGTCCGGGACCGCCGAGTCCGCCGTGGGCTTGACCGTGTCGGCGAGCGGTCCGTCGGGCTGCTGGACCGGCGAGTCGCGCCGCAGGTCGACGGCGGGCGGGGTGCTGGAGTCGGAGCAGGCGGACGAGGCGAGGACGGCGACGAGCAGCGAGGCGACGACGACGCAGACACGCATGGTTCCCTCCGTGTGCCGGGACGCGCTGAAGGTAACAGCGCGCCCCGGTGCTGACCAGACCGGAGCTCGGGACAGGACCAGAGCCCCGGCGCGATCGAGATCCTCGCGGCGCCGCACAGGTCGGGCGGTCGTGCGGAGCTGCCGCGACCAACCAGCTGCGCAGAGGGGGGCGTGCGCGGGTCTAGATCACCGGTCACGATTCTCGAACAGTCACCCACGAATCGTGACCGGTGATCTAGTAGCCTTTCCGACGGGGAGCGGGCGCGACCCGTCCTCAAACGAACCTAGATGAGCGAGCGGAATCGCGCTCGCTCATCTAGTGACAGCTGACAGCAAACGGCGCGGGCCCGCTCGTGGCGGACCCGCGCCGGAGCCTTGCTACCTCGTGACTACCAGTCGCGGTCCTTGAGGACGTCCTTGGCCTTCTGCAGGCGCAGCGGCGCGCCGTAGCTGGTCGCCGCGATGCCCTTGCAGAGCCAGCGGATCGGCGCGTAGAGCGCGCGGAGCTTCCAGCTGAGGTCGTTCTTCGGCCCGTCGATCACGATCGGCTCGCCCTTGGCGTCGAGGACGGCGCGGCCCTTCGCGTCCTTCTTGATGGTCCACTGCTTGAAGCCCTTGGCCGGGTCCGCCAGGTCGTTCTTGAGGTCGGCGGTGAGGTCCCTGGCCGAGGCGCGCCCGAAGGAGAGCGTGCCGAGCTCGCCGTTGACCAGCCCGGAGAGCAGGTCCGCGTTGAAGGTGGTGTCGCCGGTGAGGACGCCGTCGACGACGAAGGCCTTGGCGTGGATCTTCCGCTTGCCGGTCGCGACCCAGACGCGCAGCGTGGGCACGCGCGCCATCACGTTGGCCCAGCTGTTCAGGAAGAAGCCCTGCGTGATGGCGCTGTCCGTCGACATCGGGCTGTTGGTGACGATGTCGTACTGCACGCCGTCCTTGGCGCCGTGCTCGAAGGCCTGCACCATCTCCTCGGTGAGGACCACGTACGGGTTGACGATCATGATGTGCCGCTTGGCGCCGACGATGAGGTGCCTGAGGGCCGGCGCCATCTGGTTGAAGCGCTGGTGGGGCGCGGCGTCGGCGGCGCCGGTCTGGTCGATGACGCGGACCTTGGACTTCATGAAGCCGCCGAGCTTCTGGTAGGCGCCGCGGGTGCCGTAGAGCTCGAGGTCGTTCGAGAGCTCCTTGGCGATCTTCTGCAGGTTGCGCTGGCCGGACGCGGTGGTGGCGGCGGGGATGGTCTTGCGGACCTCGGCCGGCAGGCCCGCGATCATCTTCTCGGCGCGCGCGCTGGCGGCGGCGAGCACCTTCTCGGCCAGCGCGGCGCGCCTGGCCGGGTTGGCGCGGATGGCGGCCTTCTCCTCGGAGGAGAGCGCCGAGCCGCTGACCCACTCCTCCATCATCGCGTAGGCGGTCAGCATCTCGCGCACGCGCTTGCCCTTGCCGAAGATGGGGCCCTTGACGGCCTTCATCGCGCGGCCGCCCACCTCGCGGTCGACGGCGGCGGCGAGGCCGGCGGTGGCCTCGTTGCCCTTGACCTGCAGCGTGTCGTCGCGCCAGGCCTGGTCGTTGTCGCCCGGGATGACCTTGATGCTGCCGTCGGGCTGGCGGAGCTGCTTGCTCGGCTCCTGGAAGTAGGCGGCGCCGATGTTGCGGCCGCCGTTGCAGCCCACGGCCTCGTCGGTGCCGGCGTTGGCGACGAGCGCCTTGTCGTGGTTGCAGCCGATGGCGCCGTAGGCGGGGCCGTACTTGAGGACGTAGCCGAGGCGCCTCAGCGGCGTGTTGAAGACGCCGACCGTGGCGCCGTAGCCGGCGAGCTCCTTGAGGACGTCGTAGCCGCCGCCGTAGCTGGTGAAGCCGCGGCCGCGCGCGTTCGCCGACCAGTCGTTGAGGTGCGTGACCTGGACGCCGCGCATCTGGGAGTAGAGCAGACCGCCGAGGTAGGCCCAGCCGTAGGGGTCCTTCTCGGTGGTGAAGAAGCTCGACTTCAGGGTGCGGCCGGGCCTGGCCGCGGCGATGGTCTCGAGGACCATGTTCCACGCCATCGCGTTGCGGTCCCCGAAGCGGCGCACGAGCCCGTCCGCCATCTTGCTGCCGGGGACGGTGCGGAAGGCGT
>JAKLHH010000253.1 GCA_022710245.1 Myxococcota bacterium | reverse complement strand
CACGCTCACCGCCGGGCTCGGCCGCACGGTGAAGCCCTGCAGCGTCCCGTCGTCGAAGTTCCAGGTCTGGATCACGGTGCCCGCGGCGGTCGACCAGAGGCTCTGGCTCTGCGCGGGCAGGCAGAGCTGGCAGGCGTCGCCGGTCTGGGTCGCGTTCGCCTGGTAGCAGGTCCCGCTGATCAGGCAGGAGCCCGCGGCGACGGAGTAGAGGCAGCCGCCGGCGCCGTCGCAGGTGTCGCTGGTGCAAACCTTGCCGTCGCTGCAGGTGTAGGCGGTGCCGGCGCAGGCACCCGCGCTGGTGCACTTGTCGGTGTGCGTGCAGGCGTTGCCGTCGTCGCAGGCGACTCCCGTCTTCGGCAGGTAGGTGCAGCTGCCGCCGGAGCAGATGCCGGGCGTGGTGTAGCAGACGGTGCTCGGCGGCTTGTCGCAGGTCACGCCGAGGCAGGGATCGCCCTTGCAGACGCCCGCGGCCTGGTCACAGCCGAAGCTGCAGGCGACCTCGGCGGAGCCGTAGACGCAGCTCCCCGTCGCGCAGCTCCCGGGCGCGGCGTAGACAATGAGCGTGCTCGCGTTCTTGCACGTGCTCTTCGGCGGGGTGTTGCAGACGAGCAGCGTGCCCTTGCAGGTGCCGGCCGCGCAGGTGTCGCCCGTCGTGCAGGGGTTGCCGTCGCTGCAGCTCGTGCCGTCGTCGAGCGGGTAGCTGCACTTGCCCGCGCTGCAGGTCCCCTGCGTCTTGTAGCAGGTGGAGGGCGGGCTCTGGCAGAGGACGCCGTCGCAGGGATCCCCCTTGCAGGCGCCGGTCGCCGTGTCGCAGCCGTGCGGGCAGGGCGTCTCGCTCTTCTTGTAGTCGCACTGGCCCGCGCTGCAGGTGCCCTTGGTGGCGTAGCTGATCAGCGTGCTCGCGTCCTTGCAGCTGCTCTTCGGCGGGGTGCTGCAGGGCAGCGGCGTCCCCTTGCAGACCCCGCTCGCGCACTTGTCGGTGGTGCAGGGGTCGCTGTCGTCGCAGGCCTTGCCGTCGTCGAAGAGGTAGCTGCAGCCCCCGTTCAGGCAGGTGCCCTTCGCCTGATGACAGCCGGTCGGCGGCTTGTCGCAGGTCACCCCCTTGCAGGGGTCGCCCTTGCACGCGCCGGCCTCGCAGCCGAGCGTGCAGGACACGTCGGCGCTCGGGTAGCTGCAGCTGCCGCCGCTGCAGCTCCCGGGGGTGGTGTAGACGCTGAGCGTGCTCGCGTCCTTGCAGACCGACGCCGGGGCCGTCCCGCAGGCCATCGGCACGCCCTTGCAGACCCCGCCCGCGCAGGTGTCACCGGTCGTGCAGGAGTCGCCGTCGTCGCAGCTGGCGCCGTCGTCGACCGCCTCGTACTGGCAGGTGCCGTTCCAGCAGGTCCCGCTCGGCTTGTGACAGGCATCCGGCGGGCTGCTGCAGGCGCCGCCGCAGCCGTCCTGGCAGCGGCCGTCCTGGCAGCGAGCGCCCACCCCGGGGCAGGCCGTCGGGGCGCTGAAGCGGAGCACGCCAGCGCCGTTGCGCAGGCAGACGATCTCCTTCGTGCCGCTCGCGTCACACTTGCGCTGGCCCTCGGTGCACTCGTTGCCGGGCGGGGCGGTGGCCGACTCGGCGCAGGCAGCGAGCGCGAGGGCCAGCAGGGCGGAGACAGGCAAGCTCAGGGAGCGGAGTCGCATGCGGCACTCCTCGCGGAAGCACCATCATATGACGCCCAGGAGCGGATCTCCATTCCGACCGGAGCCACCTACCGTCCCCGCTCCCCGCGCACGAAGGGCAGCCCGAGCGCTGCCGGCGCGCCGAGCCGCCGGCGTAGCCGCCCGAGGCGGGAGAGCGCGAGCACCGTGATGGTGAAGAGGTAGGGGAGCATGTCGAGGAAATATCCGAGGTTCGGGTTGTGCGCGAAGGGCAGCGACTGGATGCCCTGCAGGTCGAGCGGCAGCCGCTGGATGGCGCCGAAGAGGTAGGCGCCGAGCGCGGCGCGACCCGGCCCCCAGCCCGCGAAGATGACCAGGCCGACCGCGATCCAGCCCTGCCCCGCGGTCATCCCCTCGACCCAGCCCGGCGTGATGGCGAGGCTGAGCGAGGCGCCGCCGAGGCCGGCGAGCGCGCCGCCGAGGGCGAGGTGGGTCAGGCGCACGCGGCGCACGGAGATGCCCTGGGCGTCGGCCGCGGTGGGCGCCTCGCCGACGGCGCGCAGCGCGAGCCCCCAGCGGGTGCGGAAGAGGTAGAGCCAGACCAGCGGCACCAGCGCGAAGCCGAGGGTGACGACCGCGCTCTGCGAGAAGAGCGCGGGCCCGAGGAGCGGCAGGCGGGCGAGGGCGGCGAGCTCGAGCTGCGGGGCGCGCGGCCCGCTCAGGCCCACGAAGGGCGCGCCGATCACCGAGGCGAGCCCGCTGCCGAAGAAGCCGAGCCCGAGGCCGGAGACGACCTGATCGCCCGTCAGCACCACCGCGACCAGGCCGTGGAGCAGGGCGAGGAGGGCCGCGCTCGCCATCGCCGCGAGGAGCCCGGCGAGCAGGCTCCCGCTCCTCTGCGCGACGGCGAAGCCGACCGCGGCGCCGAGGAGCATCATCCCCTCGACGGCGAGGTTGAGGACGCCGCCGCGCTCGGCGAGGAGCTCGCCGGTGGTGGCGAACAGGAGCGGCGTCCCCCGGCAGACGCCGGCCGCGAGGAGGTTCTCCAGGAAGGCGCGCGCGCTAGGCACCGGCGTCCTCCCCCGCGCGCCGCGGGCGACGCAGGCGCACCTCGTAGCGGAGCAGCACCTCGCCCGCCGTGACGACGAGCATGATCACCCCCTGCAGCATCAGCGCGATGCCCGCCGGCTGCACCTCCTTGGCGCCGACCAGGAGCGCCGCGAAGAGGAGCGCGGAGGCGAGGACGCCGCCCGGCGAGAGGCGCCCCAGCCAGGCGACCGCGATGGCGACGAAGCCGTAGCCCGGCGAGAAGCGGTCCTGCAGGCGGTGCACGACGCCGGAGACCTCGATCATCCCGGCCAGGCCGGCGAGCGCGCCGGAGAGGGTGAGCGTGGTGAGGATCTTGCGCCTCACGTCGAGGCCCACGTAGCGCGCGGCCGCCGGGCTGTCGCCGAGGAGCCGCAGCTCGAAGCCCCAGGCGGTGCGGCGGAGCGCGAGCCAGAGCAGCGCGCAGAGGAGCAGCCCGAGGAGGATCCCCGCGTGCGCGGTGAGCCCCGTCAGCGCCGGCCAGCGCCCGGCCAGGTCGGAGAGCCGCGGCAGCCAGGCGCCGCGCGGGAAGGCGGGCGTCAGCGGGAAGCCGCGCTCGCTCCAGGCGCCGAAGATGAAGTACGAGAGGAGCTTCTGCGCCACGTAGACCAGCATCAGGCTGCTGATGATCTCGCTGACGCCGAGCCAGGCGCGGAGCGCGCCGACCAGCGCGGCCCAGAGGCCGCCGGCCGTCATCGCGGCGAGCGCCATCAGCAGGAGGCGCAGCCACCCGGGCGTGGACGCGGGGAGCCAGAAGGAGGCGACCCCCGTCGCCGCCCAGGCGCCGAGGAGGAGCTGGCCCTCGGCGCCGACGTTCCAGAGGCGGGCGCGGAAGGCGATGGCGCAGCCGAGGCCGCAGACGAGGAGCGGGGTCGCCTTCACCACCGTGTCCGAGATCGCGTAGGCGCCGCCGAGGAGCGAGGCGGAGAAGATCGCGCGGTAGGCCGCCAGCGGGTCGAGCCCGGCGAGCGCGAGGAGCAGCGCGCCGAGGAGCAGCGCCACCGCCACCGAGGCCGCGCTCGCCGCGACGCTGAGGCCGGCGCCGGCGCGCAGACGCGGGCGCACCTCCAGCCAGCGCTCGCCGCGCGCGGTCGCCGGGCCCGGTGCGGCGCTCACGCGGCACCCCCCGCCATCAGGCGGCCGAGCTCGGGCAGGCTCACCGCGCCTGCCGCCGCCAGGTGCACCAGGCGGCCGCCCGCCATCACCGCGACGCGGTCGGCGAGGGCGAGGACCTCCTCGAGGTCCTCCGAGCAGACGAGGACCGCGGCCCCGCGATCGCGCGCCGCGAGGAGCAGGCGGCGCACCTCGGCCGTGGCCCAGGCGTCGAGGCCGCGGGTCGGATGCAGGGCGAGGATGACGCGCGCCTCGGCGCCCAGCTCGCGCGCCAGGACGACCTTCTGCAGGTTGCCGCCGGAGAGGAGCCGCGCCGCCTGGTCGAGCCCGGCCGCGGCGATCTGCAGCGCGTCCACCCGTCGCTGGCACCCGGCCCGGTCCGCGTCGAGGTCGAGCCAGCAGCCGCGCCGCGTGGGCGGGTGGCGGTAGCTGCGGAGCTGGAGGTTCTCTCCGACGCTGAGCGAGGGCGCGGTGCCGGTCGCGTGGCGGTCCTCGGGGACGTAGCGGAGCCCGAGCGCCGCGCGCTGGCGCGGCGAGGCGCGGCCCACCTCCTCGCCGCAGAGCGTGAGCTCGCCGGCCTCGAGGCGCAGGAGCCCGGCCAGCCCGTCGAGGAGCTCGCGCTGGCCGTTGCCGGAGACGCCGGCCAGGCCGAGGAGCTCGCCGCCGCGGAGCTCGAGGTCCACCCCGCGCACCGCCTCGAGACCACGCTCACCGCGGACGCGGAGCCCGCGCGCCGAGAGCAGCACCGCGCCGGGCGAGGCCGGCCGGCGCTCGATCGCCAGCGAGATCTCGCGCCCGACCATGGCCGCCGCCAGCTCCTCCGGCGAGCGGGCGGCCGGGTCGGCGACGCGCGCGACCACCTCGCCTCGGCGCATGACGGTGAGGCGGTCGGCCACGCGGCGGAGCTCCTCGAGCTTGTGGCTGATGAGGACGATGGCGCAGCCCTCGGCGGCGAGGCGCCGGAGCGAGGCGAAGAGCGCCTCCGCCTCCTCGGGGGCGAGGACCGCGGTCGGCTCGTCGAGGATCAGCACGCGCGCGCCGCGGGCGAGGACGCGGAGGATCTCGACCCGCTGCTGCTCGCCCACCGAGAGCGCGCCCGCCAGCGCGCCGGGCGCGACGTGCAGCCCCAGGCGCTCCGCCGCCGCCGTCACCTCGCGCTCGAGCCGGCGCGGGGAGAGGAGGAGCGGGATGCGCGCCGCCCCGAGGAGCACGTTCTCGGCCACGCTCAGCGTCGGCACCAGCATGAAGTGCTGGTGCACCATGCCGATCCCCGCCGCCGCCGCCTCCCGCGGGCTGCGCAGGCGCACCTCCCGGCCCGCGAGGAGGACGCGCCCCCCGTCGGAGCGGTAGAGCCCCGCCAGGATCGACATCAGCGTGCTCTTGCCCGCGCCGTTCTCGCCGAGGAGCGCGTGCACCTCCCCGGCGGCGAGCTCGAGGTCGACCTCGCGGACGGCCTGCAGCTCGCCGAAGCGCTTGCTCACCCGCTCGAGGCGGACGGCGGGGGCGGTCCCGGTCACGAGGGCGCGTCCTCAGCGCTTCCGCGGCAGCTCGCCGCTCACGCCCTGCGCGAGCCAGCCCATGCAGACCTTGCAGCCGGGCAGCCCCTCGAGGTCCTGCTGGGTCAGCCGCTCGCCCTGCTTGAGCAGCGTCTTGCCCTGGTTGTCGAGGAGCGGGCCAGCGAAGACGTCGAAGCGCGTGAAGCTCCCCGCCTGCATCTTGCCGAGGAGCTCGCGCACGCGGGGCACCACCTCGGGCGGCACGCCCGCGGGCACGCTCTGGCCGGGCATGAAGCCCTGCAGCCCGAGGAGCCCGCTCCTCACGTCGAGGTACTCCGAGCTCCCCTTCCAGGTGCCCGCGCGGATCCGCTGCACCAGGTCCACGTAGACGGGGCCCCAGCTCCAGTAGGGCGTGGTGAGGCAGCGGTCGGGCGCGACGTGGCAAGCGTTCGAGGAGTCGTAGCCGATCGCCCAGCGCCCGGCGTCCTTCGCGGCCGAGATGGGCCCCGGCGTGTCGGCGCCCGTCACCACCACGTGGACCCCCGCCTTGAGCAGCGAGTCGGCCGCCTCCCGCTCGCGGCTCGGATCGAACCAGGAGTTGATCCAGCGGATCTCCATGGTGCAGGCCGGGCAGGTCTCGCGCGCCCCGCGCATCAGCGCGTTGCCGAGGCGCACCACCTCGGGGATCGGGTAGGGCGCGATGTAGCCGAGGCGCGTCTGCTTGTCGGCCTGCGCGCGCGCGCCGGCGATCATCCCGGCGAGGTACTTCATCGACTCCATGGCGCCGAAGAGGTTGCCGAAGTTCGTGCCGTTGCTCTTGTGCCCGGAGATGTGCACGAAGCGCGTCTTCGGGAACTCGCGCGCGGCGGCCTCCATCGCGTCCATGTAGCCGAAGGAGGTGGCGACGACGAGGTCGAACCCCTTGCGCGCGAGGCCGCGGATCACCTGCTCGGCCTCGGCGCCCTCGGCGACGCTCTCCACGTAAGCGGTGTGGACGCCGAGCTTCTGCTCCAGGTGCCGGCGGCCCTCCTCGTGCGCGTAGGTCCAGCCGCCGTCGCCGATCGGGCCCACGTAGACGAAGGCGACGCCGAACTTGCCGGCCACCGTCCGCGGGATGCTCTTCGCCGAGCCGCCGGCGCTGGCGGTGCCGCCGCTGCCCGCCTGGGCCCCCTCGCCCGCGGGCTTGACCTTGCAGCCCTGGACGGCAAACGCGAACGCGAGCACGAGCACGAGCACGGGCACGAGCACGAGCACGAGAAGTGGGAGCGGTCGGGTGCGGGTCATCGGTCACCTCCGGCGAGAATCGGGGTCCAGGCGAACGCGCGCAGCGGCGCGGCGGCACCGGCCAGCGTCGGCGCGGCCTGCCGGGCGCGTCGCGCGGCCCACCGCGTGATGAGGAGCTCGACGCCGAGCGCGAGCAGCCCGCCGCTCACCACGCCGACCACGTCCCAGGTCAGGTCCTTGCCCGAGAAGCGGTTGCCTGGCCGACCGGAGTCGTAGATCTCCTTCAGCAGGCCGGGCAGCAGCGCGAGCCCGCTGCCGAGGATCAGCCGCTGGGGCCGTGGGTCGCGGCCGAGCAGGGTGAGCCCCGTGTACCAGCCCGCGCTCATCGCCAGGCTGACGGAGAGGTGCTTCGCCTTGTCGCTCCCCCACCAGTCGTCGGCCCTCGCGGGCGCCTCGGCGAGGAGCGAGAGGACGAGGACGAGGACGAGGCTGAGGACGCGGGCGCTCACGGGGCGCAGCATAGCGCCCACCGTGCGGCTGACGCCAGCGCGGCAATATCTCATCCCGGATTGAGCCGCCAGCGCGACTCGCGCACAACGTGACGGGCGGGGCCGCCAACGCGAGCGGTCCGTCTGGTTCCGAGGAGAGTGGGCCGGGGCCCGAGGAGGCTCTCGACTTCGGCGACGCGCTTGTCCAGAATGTGGCGACCATGGCGACCACGTCGGTCAGGATCCGCCTCGCCAACTCCCTCATCGCGCTCGCCGGCGGCGTGGCGCTGGCGGGGCTGATCGGGTTCGTGCTGGCCGCCCAGCCCTGGGGCTGGGACGACCTCGCCGAGGGCGTGCGCTACTACGCGAGCCACCGCGAGGTCCCCGGGCTGCTGCTCGTCCTCCTCGCCGTGCTCACGGTCCTCGGCATCGCGCTGCTGCCGCTGATGGTCCGCGGCCGCGCGCGCTTCCGCGCCGAGGCGGCGCGGCGGGCCGAAGCTCCCCCGCACGACCCGCAGGCCGCCGAGAAGCGACTCGAGCGCATCCGCCGCCGCCTCGACCAGGGGCTGACCCGCGCCCGCCACAGCGGCGAGGGGACCCTCGACGCGCTCCTCGGCGCGCTGGTGGACCTGGAGGCCAGCGAGCTCCGCGTGGCGCCGGGGGAGATGCTGGAGGTGGTGACCGCCATCGACGGCGACCAGCACCACCCGCTGGCGACCCTCGCGGCGCCCCAGCGCGCCCGCCTGACCGAGCAGGCCTGCCTGGTCTCCGGCGCGAAGGAGGGCGCGCCAGGCGAGCTCGAGCTGCGCTCCAGCCACGGCGCCGATCCGATCCAGGTGATCCTCGAGGGACCTGTCCTGCGCCTGCGCCTGCTCACCCCCGAGGACCGCGCCGCTGCCGCCTCCGGACGGGAGCCGACGCGACCTCGCGTGCGTGGCACCGTGATCCGCCTCGAGCAGGCTCACATCGGCTGGCGCACGGGCGAGTGGTCGCAGACCACCTACCGCGGCGTCGACGACACCACCGACGATCACTCGGGCATGATCACCGGCCTCGACCCCTCGGGTGAGGCCGAGATCGCGCCGCTGGTGAGGCGCCGCGTCCCCCGCCCGCTCACCGGCATCGAGGCCTGGCTCCGCCTCGCCGCGGGCACCGTGCTCGCCTCCGTGCTCCTGCTCTTCTTCACCCCGGCGCTCGCGGCCGGCGTCACCTGGGCCTTCACCGGTCGCCTGCGCGCCCCGTGGAAGGAGGTGGCGATCGAGGTCACCTCGCGCCCCACCGGCGCCCGCGTGCTGGTCGGGACCCACCCGCGCGGCACCACGCCGATCCTCCTGCGCGAGGCCTGCAAGGGGCGCCTGCTGCGCCTGCTGGTGGAGGCGCCCGGCCACCTCGCCTGGGAGTGGAGCGGGCTCTGCCCGGCCAGGGGGCTACGCCTCGAGGCGGAGCTACGCCCCCTGCGCTGACCCTGACGCGCTCGACTGTGGCGCGCTCGACCCTGACGCGCTCGACCCTGGCGCGCTCGACCCTGGCGCGCTGACCCTGGCGCGCTCGACCCTGACGCGCTCGACCCTGACGCGCTCGACCCTGACGGGCCGGACGCGCGCCGTGTCGGGCCAGGGCGTCCCTCCCCGTGTACATCCCGGCCGTCGCCGCACCACC
>JAKLHH010000252.1 GCA_022710245.1 Myxococcota bacterium | reverse complement strand
GGCGCCGAGGACCTGCCCGGTCACCTCCTCGAGGGAGAGCTGCACCGGCGCCACCGGGTGCACCTTGTTGATGATGAAGGCCGAGGGCCTCATCCCCGACTGCGCCAGGCGGTGCGCGAGGTCGATCGCCTCGTCGATCGCCCTCGCGTCGGGAGCGGTCACCACGACGAACCCCACCTCGGGCCGCTTGAAGAGCTCGATCACCTCGGCCGCGCGGTCGTGCAGCCCGCCGAGGAGCGTGGAGAGCTCGGTGAGGAAGCCCGCGATGTCGTCGAGGAACTCGCCGCCCGTGAAGCGCGCGAGCCGCCGCACCAGGTACGCGGTGCCGAAGCCGAGGCTGCTCAGGCTCAGCCGGCCCGCCTTGCGGTAGGCGCTGACGAAGAGGTGCACCGCCGGGCTCTCCACCGCGTCGACCATCTTGTGCGGCGCCTCGAGGAAGTCGAGCGCGTTCGCGGTCGGCGGCGTGTCGAGGACGAGGAGGCTGTAGGCGTCCCCGCGCCAGAGCGCGTGGAGCTTCTCCATCGCCGCGTACTCCTGCGAGCCCGCGAGCCGCGCCGAGAGCTGCCGGTAGATGCGGCTCTGCAGCAGCCGCTCGGCGGTCCCGGGGTCAGGCGCGTAGCGACGGATCATCTCGTCGAACGCGTGCTTCATGTCGAGCATCATCGCGTAGAGGTGACCCGGGGCCACCCCGACCGGCGCCAGCAGCTCGGCCGGCACCGCGCGCTGCTCGTGGTCGAGGCGCTGCAGCCCGAGCGAGCTGGCGAGGCGCCGCGCCGGGTCGATGGTCATCACCAGGGTGCGGCGCGCACGGCGGGCGGCGAGGAGCCCGAGCGCCGCGGCGGTGGTGGTCTTGCCGACGCCGCCCGAGCCCAGGGTGACGAGGACACGCCGCGTCTGCACCAGGCTCAGCAGGTCTGGCGCGCTGCGGGCGGGGCTGGCCGCGCTCTCGCTCATGCAGTGGGCGAATCTATCACGCTGCGGCGGGGTGAGCCACCGCTCGCTCCGGTTGCCCGGGCGAGGCCCGTGGACCAAGCTTCTTCAGCGGAGGGGGATCATGCTGAGACATGGGAGGCTGCTGCTCGCCGCGCTGGCGCTGGCGGGCTGCCACGGCAACGCCCCGCACACGGTGAGGGGCGAGACGGTGCTGCTCGGCGGCGCCGAGGTCTGGAGCTGGGTGAACGTCGACACCGAGGGGCAGGTCTACGAGCTCGGCGTCACCCTGCCGATGCTGGCCATCGACGCGCTCACCGACGGAACGACGCTGAGGCTCGGGCTCCCGCCCGAGGCGAGCCAGACCTTCGTCGATCACGTGGTGCTCGCCTACGAGGCGAAGGGGCACGGGCCCGCCGCGTACCGGGCGGCCCAGCTCGACGTGCGCTACTTCGGCGTCAGCCGCGCGGTGCAGGAGGCGATCGACTGCCGCTCCGAGGAGCGACCGGCGGAGATCCCCGCGCCGTTCACCCTGGAGGCGCCGCTCGAGTGCGCGCCCGGCGTCGGCCTCCGCGCCTACGACCCCACCGCCGACGAGCTGGCCCCGCAGCAGCCCGCGCCCTTTCGCCACGCGCTCGCGCTCGGCTACCACGGCGGCGCGCTGGCGATGATCGAGGCGATGATCGTCGACGATCAGCTCAGGCGAGGGACCAACTTCCAGCTCCCGGTGCCGCGGCCCGCGCTCGGCCGCAGCACGCGCTGGCCCGCCGCGACGACCGGCACCTACAACAGCATCGGCAAGGTCTACTTCGTGGCGCTGACGAGGCTGAAGCCGCTCTGAGTCGCGGCCGGGAGCGGCCGTCCCCGGCGCGGCCGTCCTCGGAGCGGCCGGCCCTCCGGATGGCCGCGCACCGGAGGGGCTCGCGCCGCAGCCACCCTGCGAGGCCCCCCTCCGAGGCCGCGACCTCGACCGACCGACGAGCACTGTGATCTCGCACACTCCGGCCGGCACCTCCATTGCATCGCTCCGGGGCATGCGCACCACCTTCCTCGCACTCTGCCTCGTTCTCGGCGCTGCGAGCGCGGCCGCGGAGCCAGCCGGCGAGCCCGCCCGCACTCACGACCGGATCCTGCGGGGCCTGGGGCTCGAGCCCGGCTTCCTCTCGGCCAAGGAGGCGAGCCGGCTGCGCTCGCGCCCGCAGGCCGCGAGGCCCGGGATGGGTGAGGCGCTGCGAGCGCTGCGCACGCGCCCGTTCCTGGTGGGTCGCCCCGTCTACGATGAGTCCACGATCTCGGCGCGCACCAGGGCTGCCGTGGAGGGGGACTACACGCCCTACCACGACCCGGCCATCCGGCCTGCGGACCCGGCCTCGCAGCGCCGCGTGCACAGCATCTACTGGCGCCTCGCCAGCAGGCTCCGGCGCGAGCTCGGCGTCCGCAAGAGCGGCGTCGGCCCCGCGCTGGTGCTCGAGGGTGGCCGCGCCGAGGCGCCCGGCGCGGTGACGCTGACGAACGGCTCCATCATCGTGCACCAGGCCTCCCTCGAGATGGCTGACCGCATCGCCGCGGCGATCCTCAGCAGCCGCACCAAGCGCGAGCTGATGGGCAACGTCCTCTCGCTCGCGTTCGACCGGGTGCCGCCGGAGGACCGCTCCCGCGAGGCGCGCGCGATCGCGGACGGGATCCTCGCCCTGACGACAGGCCACGAGATGGGCCACGCGTTGAAGAAGGACCTGATGCGCGGCACCCTGCCGGACGTGCGGCAGACGCCGATGGGTCCCGACTCCGCGCAGACGCGCGGTCAGGAGCTCGTCGCCGACGCGGCGGGCGGCGAGCTGGCGCTGCGCAGCGGCTTCTCGCCCACCGGCATCCTCGCCTTCTACCTCTACCGCGCGGTGCTCGAGGCCCAGACGGGGCAGATGAACGCGCCGCGGCCGACCACGCACCCGCGCGGGCTCCCGCGCTACGAGCTCCTCTACCGCATGATCATGAGCCGCGAGAACAAGCCCCGCCTCCTCTACGATGGGGTCCACCGTCCCGGCGCGGGCCCGGTCTACCTCGGGTCGGCCGAGGCCGCCGCGGTGCGCGCGGTGATGCCGTCCCCCGACGAGCTGCGCGAGTACCTGCTCGGCCTCGCTCACGGCATGGGCTACGTCTACCAGCGGCGCCCCCAGCTGCCGTCGCTGAGCCCGTTCGCGGCTCGCCCTCGCTGATCAGGTCTCGCGCACGCTGCTCAGCGTGACCAGCAGGTCGCGCCGGCGGCCGTCGCGCAGGTGGTCCTGGATCACGCGGGCGAGGCCCGCGGCCAGGAGCCCGATGAAGGGCAGGTGCTGGCCGCCCTCGCAGGTCGCCTGCCCCTCGTGGTCCTCGGGGTCGGCGCGGAAGCGCTCGTCCCAGCGGACCAGGCCGAAGCTGCCGTCGCCGGAGAGGGCCGCGTGGACGAGCGGCAGGCCGGCCGCCCGCGCGTGGGCCGAGAGCAGCTCGCGGCTGGCCGCGTTGTCGAAGCAGTCGACGAGGAGCGCCGCGCCCGCGCAGAGCGCGGCCACGTTGTCCGCCGTGAGCCGCACCGGGAAGGCCTCGCTGCGCACGCCCCAGAGGTTGTGCAGCTGGAGCTTGAGCGCCTCCGCCTTGTTCTTGCCGACCGCCGGCCTGGTGAAGGCCTGGGCGCGGAGGTTCTTCGCCTCGACGCGGTCGAGGTCGACGAAGGCGAGCTCGGCGTCCGCCTCGGCCGGCAGGTTGCGGCAGAGCACGGCCGCGGTGGACCCGAGCGCGCCCACCCCGCAGAAGAGGATCCGCCGGGGCATCTAGAGCCCGCCGCCGAAGGGGACCTTGGGCCGCAGGAAGATGCGCTGCCCGCCGTCCGGCGTGGCGAAGCGGTCGACCACGTAGTGGGCGAAGGTGTTCGCCGGCAGCGCGGCGACGTGCAGCCCCGGCACGTCGCCGGAGCGGATCATCTCCACCGCCACGTGCTTCACGTCGTCGTCGCCGAGCGAGTAGTCGACGTCGATCTTCGCCTCCGCGGAGACGCCGTTCCAGGTGATGTTCAGGATCGCCATCTCAAGCCTCCTCTCTCTCTTCGTTCTGCAACCTGTCGTCCAGCATCATCCCCGAGGCCCGCCGCAGCTCCTCGGCCCAGGCGGGCTCCTCGCCCCGCGCCAGCACGCGGTCGAGGCCGTCCGGCCCGCGCCGGATGCTGCCCTCCGGCGCCACCGCGCTGAACGCCGGCCGCCGCCCGAGCGCCGCCACCAGCGCCGCCATCGTCGTCTCGTCCTCGCTCGAGAAGGCGAGCGGCCCGAGCGGGTGGCTGTGCGCGATCTCCGCGAGCTCCTCGCGCCGCGACCAGATCGCCTCCCAGCGCTGGCGCGAGTCGGGGAGGCCGTGCGGGCTCGCCGACGCGTCCGACCAGAGCACCCGCCCCTCCCCGTCGAGGAGGAAGCAGACCTCACGCAGCCGGGAGCGAGTCGCGACGTCCGGGGTCTTCGCGGCCTCAGTCATACTCGTCGTGCCTCGTCATCACCAGCAGCCCGCGCTCCGCGCCCTCGCGCACCACCCCGGGCAGGCTGGCCAGGTTCACCTCCGCGTCCGTCCCCGAGAGGCAGATGCCCGCGTCGATCACCCGCAGGCTCCCCGCCTCGACCAGGCTGACGAAGCGCTCCCCGAGGAAGCGCCAGCGCACCTCGAGCTGGTCGCCGCCGAGCCGGCGCAGATCCAGGAGCGCCGCCCCGGCGCCCCGCAGCGCCTCCTCGACCCGCTCGCGCGGGTCGCTCCCGCCGCGCGGATCGCGGCGCCGAGCCGGGCCCCTGCCCCGCTGCCGCTCCACCACTTCCCGCCGCTCCGAGAGGCGCTGCTCCTCGAGCCGCGCCGCCTCCGCCGCCCGCCGCGCCGCCTCTCGCTCCGCCGTCGCGCGCGCCCGCTCGGCGAGGAGCGCCCGCACCACCTCCGCCGCCAGCGCAGGCCCGCCCTCGGCCACCTCGCCCAGGCGCTGCCGCACCTCGAGCGGCGCGACCCGCGCCCCCTGCGCGCGGGCCGCGGCCTCGACCAGCGTGAGGCCGAACGCGGCGCGCAGCGTCGCCGGCACCCCGACCACACCCTCGAGCGCGAGGCCGTCCTCGAAGGCCCGCCGCACCGCCTCCTCCGCCTCGCCCTCGAAGGGCAGCTCCTCGAAGAGGAGCTCTCCCGACCACCACCGCCGCGCGCGGCACGGCGCGAAGCGCGGCGGCTCCTCCTCGGGGAGCAGCCAGACCGGCTCCACCGCCCCGCCCGCCAGCACCAGCCGCCCCCCCACGAGGTGCCCGCTCGCGCGCTCGAGCCCCTGGAGCAGCTCCGGCTCGGGCTCGGCGGGCGCGAGCGGGCTCGCCCAGCGCCCGTCGACGCGAAACCGCCACCACCCGGGCGCCGCCGGCCGCGCGCGCAGCCGCAGCCGCCGCTCCCGGGCGTCCACCGCGTCGCCCTGCAGCCAGGGCAGCGTGAGCTCTTCGACCTTGCCGAGGAGCGCGCGATAGTCGAGGCTCATCGCGCCCGCGCGAGGAGCGGCGTCTGCATCACGCGGTCGACCCAGGTGGCCCGCACCGGCGCCG
Organism: Myxococcota bacterium; assembly: GCA_022710245.1. The sequence goes on along the minus strand of JAKLHH010000252.1, from coordinate 3,210 downwards.
GCGCCGTCACCGCCGCCGACGGCGGCGGCGCGTCGAGGAGCGCACGCAGCACGCGTGGCACCTGGTAGGGGTCGTCGAACTGCGCGACCTCCACCTCGGCGAAGGGCGCCTGCAGCGCCGCCGCGCACTGCCGCACGGTCATCCCGCGCGAGAACTGCCCGCCCGCGACGCTGACGATCAGCGCCAGCGCCGCCGGCTGGTAGCCGCACTGCCGGAAGGTCTCCGCCAGCTTGGCCCCGTCCTCGCCCGCCTCGTCGCCGACCACGATCACGATCAGCCGCTCGCCCGCCGGCACGCGCACGCCCGCCTGAGCCAGCGCGCGCACCGCCGAGCCGTGGATGGTGCCGCCGGCCGCCTCCAGCTTCGCCAGCAGGTGCTGCACCGCCGTCCGCGTCGCCGCCTTGGGGACGAGCCGCGTCCCCATCGTGTCGAAGCTGGCGATGTGCAGCCGCTCGAGCGGGAAGCCCGCGAGGATGCGCGCGAGCGCCTCCTTCGAGCGCTCGATCGCGCCCTGCATGGAGCCCGACTTGTCGACCAGGAACATCACGTGCAGGTCGTCCCCGCTCGACTCGCTGACCGCCTTGCGCGCGGCGTGGTCGGCCGCCTCCTCGAGCTTCTCCTTCACCTCCTTGCTGCGCACGCGGCGCGCCACGTTGAGCGCCCGCTGATCGGTCGCCGCCTCGATCGCCTTCTCCCAGCGCGCGCGCACCTCGGGCACCGAGAGGAGCCCGAGCTCCTCGAGCGTGGGGGTCAGCTGCCTGAGGTCGCGGTCCGACAGCGACGGCAGGCAGGTCGCCATGATCGCCGGCGTCAGGCCGATCTCCTTCGGCAGACGCCCGGTGACGTCCTTGAAGGAGAGGCGGCCGTCCACGATGCGCTCGCAGATCTCCGCCTCGCTGAGGCCGTCGAAGCGCGCGTGCTTGCGCAGCGTGAGCTCGCCGAGCCCCACCTCGCGGTGGCCCGCCGGGCTCTGCTTCTGCTTCCAGCCGAGCACCTCGAAGAAGACCGGCGAGGCGGGCTTGTAGCCGGCCTTGCGCGCGATCTTCTTGATCGTCTCCTTGTAGCCGGCCGCGACCAGCCCCTCGAGGAGCGGGAGGTTCTTCTCGCGCACCTCGAGCCACGCCGTCGCCGCCTGGCGCCAGCGCCCGAGCGGCGGCTTGCGCGCCGTCGGGTCGGCGAAGCCGGCCTCGCGGTTGAGCCGGGCGATCCCCGGCGTCTCCAGCAGCTCCGCCACGCGCAGCACGCCCTTCGGCGTCATGCTCTTCGTCGACTTGCGCTCGTAGTGGAGCAGCATCGCCTCACCGATCGAGCGGTGGTCGTCCTCGTTGAACTCGACGCGGCCGTCCTCGCCCTTCACCGGCTGCCCGGCGAGCGGCTGCACCAGCATCAGCGCCGCGCAGGCGACCTTGAGGTCGCGCCACTCGGTGCCGACGATCGCGTAGCTCGCGAAGTGCGCCATCAGCTCCGCGTTGAGCCGGTGGATCTCGAGCAGCCCGCGGTAGAGGCGGATCGCCGACGGCAGGTAGAGCCCCGGCTTGAGCAGGGTCCGCCGCCCCGCGCGGTCCTCGCGCGTCGCCGCGCGCCACTCGCCGCCCTCCTCGACGCCGGGCCGGTTGTGCCAGAGGTGCGCGCCGGAGCGGAGGATGAGGTCGAGCAGCATCTCGGCCGGGCCGCGCTGCGCCTCGGGGAGCGTGGCCTGCGGCGTGGTCTGCACGGTGGTCGTCATGAGCGCCTCCGGTCGGAGAGAGGGAACGATGATAGACCATCTCGCCTGCCTCGCGGAGCCTTCGGAGGAGGCGAGCAGGGCGAATCGTCGCGGCGCCGCCCAGGTCGGGCGGTCGGGCGTAGCTGCCGCGACCAACAAATGCATCAGGAGCAAAAAAACGAGACGGCGCCCGAGTGAAAAAGCCACGAGGATTGCTCGATCCGAAGTCGAGTGCCTTTTCCAGTTAGGCTACGCCCCCATGGAGCGGAGGCGGTTGGAGTTGAACCAACATAATGCGTGTTGGGCCTTGTCGGCCGGACGCCGTCTCAGTTCGTCTGTGCGTCATCCCCCAGATACACGAAAGCCACCCGAGTTCTCCCTGGGTGGCTCCGCGACGGCCCGAGCACTGTCTGGTGTGCTGCTCAGGGCACCGGAGCCACCGACGACCGCGCGCACTTGGGTCGCGGCGTGGAGGAGGTTCTATGTAGCGTCGTGGCGTTCATGATGCTGCCATTGTGACGGCGACCCTCGGAGCGTCAAGCGACGAAGTTCGGGCCCCCCAAAAAAGTAGAAACGTCTCCCGCAGCGTCCGTCACCGACGAGGAGCAGCGGACGCGCACCACGCGGCGCCCACCACGGCGCCGTGTACGGGCGGCGACGATCAGCGTGGTATAATGTGCCAGTCCTGAGGAGAGCCCATGGGTCGTCATCTCGCCGTGCTCGGTCTGGCTGCCTGCCTGCTCCCGCTCGCCGCGTGCAAGAAGAAGGTGCAGAGCGACGAGGACGTGAAGGTCATCATCGAGAACGAAGGCAAGATCGCCCGCGAGGAGAGCAACGCGCTCGCTCAGCGCGGCAACCTGCAGCGCGAGCGCTCCGTGGCGCGCGACAAGCGCGCCGAGCTCCTCGCCAAGAAGGAGGCGCTGCCGGAGACCGACGCGACCGGGCGCGCCGCCATCGACAAGGAGGCCTCCGAGCTCGCCAGCGTCGAGGCCAAGCTCGCCAACCAGGAGCTCGCGCTCAACAAGCGGCTCGACTCGCTGCTCGGCCAGCGCGAGGGGCTCCCCACCGGCGCCGGCAAGGAGGTCCTCGTGCTGCGCCGCGAGTCGAGCGTGGCGGTGCGGGAGAAGGACCTCGCCTCGCGCGAGTCCGAGCTCGCGCGGCGCGAGAAGATCCTGGCCGCGCGCGAGCAGGCCTTCGCGGATCGGCAGGCCAAGGGCTGTCGTGCCGCGCCGGTGTTCATGGCCGCTGCGCCTCCGCCGAGCGGCGGCGGCGGCGGCGCCACCCGCAAGGACGTGGAGCCCGTCTACAAGGCCGCGCTCGCCGCCATGCAGAGCAAGGGCATCCTCACCGCCGACCTCCCGGCCGGCGCCGACCGCCTCGTCACCGAGGTGCGGCACGGCGTGGCCAAGGGCGACTTCGTCCGCGCGAAGTACGCGGCCGACACGCTGCTCTCGACGGTGCGGCAGATGAAGATCGACCGGGGCTTCATCGGCGCCAAGGTCGCG
>JAKLHH010000251.1 GCA_022710245.1 Myxococcota bacterium | reverse complement strand
CACGTAGGAGGTCATGTACTCGATGCCGAGCCGGGTGACCACGCGGTTGAACGAGCTCACCTGCGCGGCGAAGAGCTGCGAGGTGCTGAGGTCGGTCAGCTTCGGGAAGAGGTTGCTCGAGCCATCGCGGAAGAAGCCGACGTTGAGGTGGATGCCCAGCGGGAGGCTGCTGCCGCCGCTCCAGGACGCGAGCAGGGCGAAGAAGACGTTCGTCGCCGAGGCGCTGCTCTGGAAGAAGCCCGCCGCCGACGGGAAGCGCAGGTCGAGCAGACCGCCGAGGCCGAAGCCCTTGCCCAGCTCGTAGCCGCCCTTCAGCGCGATCTCCGGATCCCCGACGGCGACCTGCAGATCCTCGGCGGCGCTGTTGGGGCTCGTCGTGCTGTCGGAGGTGACGTGCAGGGCGATGGCTCCCTCGAGGAACTTCCAGGGAGCCCAGTTGATCGTATAGGTGTTCACCATGCGCGAGTGATCTCTGAGCGCCGTGCCACCGGCGGCCGGCGGCAGCAGGCCGCTCGCCGAGTAGTACTGGAAGTCCGTTCCGAAGCTGAGGTAGCCGCCAGTGAACGGCGTCGCCGCGCTCGCGCGCAGCACGCCACGCTGTCCGAGGAGGTTGCTCGCCTCCGGCGGCTTCGCGTGTGCAGCCGTGCACGCGAAGAGTCCCACCGCAGCCACAACACGCAGCAACCAACGGGTCTGCAAGGTCATCGCTCGTCGCCTCCTGCCTTCATCAGGCACTCAGTCAGGCACGATCCAAGTCTTGCGATTCGAGAGCGACGATTGTAAACTCTTTGAACAATAATATTCAAGCTTTAGTCACAAGGATGAACGCAGAGCCACAGGCCGTCGAGATCAGCCCCGGATTGGAGAGGTTCGGGCGCTACGAGATCGTGCACAAGCTCGCCTCCGGCGGGATGGGCGAGGTGTTCCTGGCGCGGTCTGTCGGGGCGGCTGGCTTCCAGAAGCACGTCGTGATCAAGAAGCTGCTCCCGCACCTCACGGAGCAGGCGCAGTTCGTCGAGGGGCTGATCCGCGAGGCGAAGCTCCTCGTGCGGCTCGATCATCCGAACATCGTGCAGGTGCTCGACCTCGGCGTCGAGGGCACGGACTACTTCATGGCGATGGAGTACGTCCATGGCTACAACCTCGCCACGATCATCCACTACTGCGCGCAGAACCAGATCGTCGTCCCCACCGCCGCCTGCGCGGCGCTCTCGATCCAGGTGCTGAACGGGCTCGGCTACGCTCACGCGCTGACCGGGCCCGACGGCGTCACGCAGAACATCGTCCACCGCGACGTGAGCCCGCAGAACGTCCTCATCTCCACCGAGGGCCGCGTCAAGCTCACCGACTTCGGCATCGCGAAGATCGTCAACGAGTCGGAGGGCGAGTTCACGCAGAGCCTGAAGGGGAAGTTCCGCTACATGGCGCCCGAGGTGGTGGAGGGCGGTCGCATCGATCACCGCTACGACCTCTTCGCCGTCGGCATCCTCCTCTTCGAGTCGCTCTGTCGCCGTCACCTCTTCAGCGGCAGCAACGACCTCAACATCCTCAGCCAGGTGCGCAAGGCGCACGTGCCGCCGATCGCTCGCTACCACCCGGACGCGCCGCGCGACCTGGTGCTGGTCACCGAGAAGGCGCTGGCGAAGGATCCGAGCCGTCGCTACCAGACGGCGGCGGAGTTCGCGGACGCCATCCGCGGCGCGCTGGTGCCGTCGACGGAGGCGGACGGGCTGGCGCAGCTGCGCACGTTCGTCACCGACATCTACGGGCGCGGTGACTTCCCGCTGAACAAGCCGAAGCTCCCCGATCTCAACGCCGGCTACGCCAGCGTGACGCGCTCGCTGATGCTGAAGTCCCGCCTGGCGGCGCAGGCCAAGGGCGGCGCCGCGGCGCGCCGCGGCTGGGTCGCGTGGACCGCGGTCGTCGCGGCGATCCTCGCGCTCGCCGGGGTGGGGATCGCGATCTACCTGGCCACGCGGCCGGCGATCGGGACGGGGACGTCCCACCGGGACGGGGGGCCGCCGGTCATCGTGGTCAAGGAGAACCAGAAGGACGCCGCGCCGCCGGCGCGTCCGCGCGACCTCGCCGCAGTGGCGGTCGACGACAAGCCGGACGCCCGCCGCAAGATCCCCAGGAAGGTGGAGCCGGTCCAGAAGAGGTCGGATCGCAAGTTCACCGACAAGGACGGCCAGGAGGCCTTCCGCCGGGACGCCGTGGCTCGCGCCATCGCCTGCTTCACCAAGCACGCGGGCGGTCAGGCCGTGAAGCTCGACGTGATCACCACGATCCTCTTCAGCGGCACGATCAAGCGGGTGCGCGTCGAGCCCGCGGAGCTCGCCTCCACCCCGCTCGGCAAGTGCGTCGCCGCCGCGGCGAGGAAGGTGAAGTACATCCCTCACCGGGACGACCAGGTCGACTTCCGCCAGCCGCTGCGCACGCAGACCAACTGAGGGAGAAGTACTCCACCTTCACCCCGAGGCGGCTCTTTCGCTCCCGCAGACCAACTGAGGGCGAGCTACTCCACCTTCACCCCGAGGCGGCTCTTTCGCTCCGCCCGCAGACCAACTGAGGGCGAGCTACTCCACCTTCACCCCGAGGCGGCTCTTCCGCTCCGCCCGCACGCCAGCGATCTCCGCGCGGCCCGGGTTGATGCGCACGAGGCCGTGATCGCCGTCGACGAGCGCGAGGTCTCCCTCGGAGACCCAGCGGAAGAGGCCGCTGACGTCGACCACCGCGGGGACCCCGAGCAGCGCGAGGAGCGTGCCCCCGACCGCGCTCGGCGGCGAGGTGAGGATGATCCCGGCGGGCTGCCAGCGCGCCGAGACGAGCAGATCGAAGACGGTCACCTGATCGCCGGCGAGGACGGCTCGCCGGGGCACCTCGACGTTGGCGCTGGTCACCAGCATCGCCAGCGCCTCGCAGAGCTCGTCGATGGAGCGCGCCCTCGCCAGCGCGAAGGAGTCGTCGCGGCGCACGGCGGCGCGCGCCACCTCGCCGCCGGCCCGGCTGAACGCGCGCGCCAGGCTGTCACCCTCGCCCGCCAGCTCGAGCACCCGCTCCTGCAGGCGGCTGTCGTCGAGGATCACGCGGAAGGTGGAGAGGAAGGTGGAGTCGAGGTGCCGCTCGCGCGCCCGCTGGTCGAGCGCGCCGAGGCTGCGGCGGGTGGAGGCGACCAGCTGCGCGAGGACGTGCTCGGTCGCGGCGGGGGTGCGAGGCTCATCGGCCGTGGTGCCCGCGGCGCGCCAGAAGGGCGTCACCGGTCCCACCGCGCGGCCGGGGATGACCGGCCGGCCGGGGAGCGTCACGCGGCGCGCGGCGAGCGGCTTGCTCTTCGCCTCGCGCGGGCCCGGGCGCAGGCTCGCCATCAGGCGCGAGCGCTCGAGGACAGCGGCGATGGGCGCGGTCAGCGCGGCCGCCAGCTCCACCTCGCCGAGGCTGAAGGCGGGCGGCTCGCGGCGACGCAGCACCAGCGCGCCGAGCGGGCCGCGCGGCCCGCAGACCGGCACGGCCATGAAGATGGGGAAGCGCTCCTCCTCGAGCCGCGGGAAGCTGCGGTTGCTCACGTGGGCCGTCGCCGCGTCGAGCGAGATCGGCCGCATGTACTCCACCGCCAGGCCGGTGATGCCGGCGCCCACCGGGAGGCGGACCTCGCCGAGCGCGTCGGCGGGGAAGCCCACGTTGCCGCGCATCACCAGCTCATCTCCCTCGAGGAGGTAGATGGAGCAGACATCCGCGGGGAAGAGCTGCGCGATCCGCCGCGGCAGCTCGTCGAGCGCGGTGGAGAGCGGGCAGGGCCGCGCGACGAAGCTCATCAGATCGAGGACGGCGTCGAGCCTGCCGGCCGTCCCGCGGGCGTGGACCTGGGGGACCAGCGGCCGCTCGCGATCGCTGTGCTGCTCCACAAACTTCTCCTCGACGGTGGCTGCGCGACGCAGCGGCGTCTCCAAAGGGTCGCCTAACCTAGCCGGTCAGCGCCGCCACCGCCAGTCCCCAGGTCGGCCTGGGTCGCCGTGGTGGCGCGATGAAGGCGGAGGTGGGAGCGCGGCGCCCGCCCGCTCGCACAGGCGGTTCGCGGGCACACGGACAGGCGGGGCCGCCTGCGGTAGAGTGGTGGCTCAACGCAAGGGACAGGAGGTGCTCGATGAGCAAGCCACGCCTGCTGGGGGCGCTCGCGATCTGCCTCGCGCTGCCTGTGACCGCGCGGGCCGAGGTGGTCGCCTACCTCGGGCCGCACCCGGTCTCTCCGAAGCTGCTCAAGGGCATGTGCTTCATCGAGGGGCCGCACGTCCACGACTACGTGCCGCACAAGCGGGTCCTCTATATCAAGACCGGCGCCTCCTGGGCGTTCGTCGGCGATCCGACCGAGTACGAGCCGAGCGGTCCGAGGCACGTCTACTACGGCCACCACCCGGCCTTCTGGGTCGACGTGGAGGCGCCCGCGCCGGAGGCCGCGCCCCACTACTGCTACATCACCGGGCCGCACCACCACTGGTCCCCGCCGCCGGCCGAGCTGAAGTTCGTCGCCAAGGGCGGCGCCTTCTGGTACCTCGGACCGCGCCCGCGCGGCTACGTGGCGCGCTGGGCCAGGCACAGCCCGATCGACGACTACTACGGCGCCGGGGTCGTGGTCATCCACCCGACGGTGGTGGTGGAGCCGCCGGACGGCTTCGTGGGGGTGATCATCGGTCCGGGCGGGCCGCGCATGCACGGCCACGTGGTCGTCCACGCGCCCGCGCCGCCGAGCGTCGAGGTGCGGGTGCCGATCCCCTCGGTGAACGTGATCCTCGGCGGTGGTGGTGGCGCGGTCTACGGGCCGGGGCCGGGCTACCGCGTCAAGCACCATGGCCCGCCGGGTCACGCGCCGGCCTGGGGCCACCGCGGCGGCCACGGCGGCGGGCATGGCGGCGGGCATGGGCATGGAAAGGGGAAGCACAGATGAGACACCTGATCCCGATCGCCCTGCTGGCGCTGGCCCTCGGCGCGGCCTGCCGCAACGAGGCTCGCCCGGGCGAGGAGCCGAAGACCAAGGAGCAGGCGAAGCCCGAGCTGAAGCAGGCCGCCGCGAAGCCCGAGGCGAAGCAGCCCGAGGCGAAGCCGCCCGAGGGCTTCCAGGCGCGCACGCTGGCGAGCCTGAAGCAGGCCGGCCTCACCGTCGGGGAGTTCGAGACCACCGCGGCCAAGCCCTATGACGCGAGCGCGTGCTTCCGCGGCCAGGTGGAGAAGCTCGACGTGATGCTCTGCGAGCACGCGAGCGAGGAGGTGGCCAAGGGCGCCGAGCCGAAGCTCCTCGAGTTCATCGCCGCGGCGGGCACCGGCGCCGTCCGCCACGCGGGCGCCGTCTCGCTCGCCGTCGCGGACCGCGGCCGCCTCGATCCCAGGGGGCAGCAGATCAACAAGCTGCTCCGGACCTTCGTCGCCTCGCGCTGACGCCCCGCGCACCTTGCAGACGACCTCCTGGAAGTGAGCTTCCCGGCGGGCGCCTCCCTCCGGCGTGGGTCAAGCTTCAGGGAGCTTGTCTGAGGGAGAGCCATGATCTTCGAGGAGTTCAAGCACCAGCTCCCGGACATCGATCCGGAGGAGACCGAGGAGTGGATCACGTCGCTGGACGAGGTCGCCCGGCGCGAGGGCCGCGCGCGCGCGCAGTTCCTCCTCTACAAGGTGCTCAAGCGGGCCCGCATGCTGCACGTCGGCCTGCCGCCCACCACGCAGACCCGCTACATCAACACCATCAGCCCCGAGCAGGAGCCGCCCTTCCCGGGCGACGAGGCGCTCGAGCGGCGCATCCGCCGCCTGATCCGCTGGAACGCGGTGGCGATGGTGGTGCGCGCGAACGCGCACTTCGGCGGCATCGGCGGCCACCTCTCGACCTACGCCTCGGCCGCGAGCCTCTACGAGGTCGGCTTCAACCACTTCTTCCGCGGCCGCGACGGCGAGAGCATCGGCGACCACCTCTACGTGCAGGGTCACGCCAGCCCCGGCCTCTACGCCCGCGCCTTCCTCGAGGGACGGCTCAGCGAGGCCCAGCTCGACCACTTCCGCCGCGAGGCGACGGGCGAGGGGCTCTCCAGCTACCCGCACCCCCGGCTGATGCCCGACTTCTGGGAGTTCCCCACCGTCTCCATGGGGCTCGGCTCGATCAACGCGATCTACCACGCGCGCTTCCTCCGCTACCTGGAGGCGCGCGGGCTCGCGGCGACCCGTGGCTCGCGGGTCTGGGCCTTCCTCGGCGACGGCGAGATGGACGAGCCAGAGAGCCAGGCCGCGCTCACCCTCGCCTCGCGCGAGGGCCTCGACAACCTCACCTTCGTGATCAACTGCAACCTGCAGCGCCTCGACGGGCCGGTGCGCGGCAACGGCAAGATCATCCAGGAGCTGGAGGCGGTCTTCCGCGGCGCCGGCTGGAACGTGATCAAGGTGATCTGGGGGCGCGAGTGGGACGCGCTCCTCGCGCGCGACGTCGAGGGGGTCCTGGTCGAGAGGATGAACGAGACGGTCGACGGCGAGTTCCAGCGCCTGGCGACCTCGAGCGGCGCGATCCTGCGCGAGCAGTTCTTCGGCCCCGACCCGAGGCTGCGCGCGCTGGTCGCCGACCTCTCCGATGACGAGCTCCGGCGCCTGCGCCGCGGCGGTCACGACTACCGCAAGGTCTACGCGGCCTACAAGATCGCCACCGAGATGGTGGGCGCGCCGACGGTGATCCTGGCCAAGACGGTGAAGGGCTGGACCCTCGGCGACGCCGCCGAGGGCCGCAACGTGACCCACCAGCTGAAGAAGCTCTCCGAGCAGGAGCTGCGCATCTTCCGCGACCGGCTGGAGCTGCCGATCCCCGACGCGCGCCTGAAGGAGGCGCCCTACTTCCACCCGGGGCCGGAGAGCGAGGAGGTCCGCTACCTGCGCGACCGGCGGCGCGCGCTCGGCGGCTCGCTGCCGCAGCGGCGCGTGGTGCAGGTGCCGGCGGCGGTGGCCGCGCCGGCGGTCTACGAGGAGTTCCTGCGCGGCACCGGCGAGCGGCAGGAGGCCTCGACGACGATGGCCTTCGCGCGCCTGCTCCGCGCGCTGATGAAGGACCCCGAGCTGGGGCCGCGCGTGGTGCCGATCATCCCCGACGAGGCCCGCAGCTTCGGCATGGACCCGCTCTTCGCGGAGTTCAAGATCTACTCGCCGGGCGGCCAGCGCTACACGCCGGTCGACGCGGAGTTCCTGCTCAGCTACCGCGAGTCTGACCGCGGGCAGATCCTCGAGGAGGGGATCACCGAGGCGGGGGCGATGGCCTCCTTCACCGCGGCGGCGACCGCGTACGCCACCGCGCGCCAGCCGATGATCCCCTTCTTCATCTTCTACTCGATGTTCGGCTTCCAGCGCGTCGGTGACCTGATCTGGTCCGCCGCCGACGCGCGGGCGCGCGGCTTCCTCCTCGGCGGCACCGCGGGGCGCACCACGCTCACCGGCGAGGGGCTGCAGCACATGGACGGCCACAGCCCGCTCCTCGCCTCGGTCGTGCCGAGCTGCCGCACCTACGACCCCGCCTTCGCCTACGAGCTCGCGGTGATCATCGAGGCGGGGCTGCGCGAGATGGTGGAGCAGCGCGCCGACCTCTTCTACTACCTGACCCTCTACAACGAGACCTACCCGATGCCGGCGATCCCGACGCGGGACGGTGTCCGCGAGGGGATCGTCCGTGGCGTCTACCTGCTGCGCCCGGCGCCGCAGGAGGGCAGGCACCGCGCCCGGCTCCTCGGCTCGGGGCCGATCCTGCGCGAGGCGCTGCGCGCGCAGGACCTCCTCGCCGAGCGCTGGGGGGTGGCCGCGGACGTCTACAGCGCGACCAGCTACACCGAGCTGCGCCGCGAGGCGCTCGCCTGCGAGCGCTGGAGCCGCCTGCACCCGACGGAGCCGCCGCGCGTCCCCTACCTGGTCGGCGCGCTGGGCGGGGAGGAGCGCGAGGCGGGGCCCATCGTCGCGGCCACGGACTACCTGCGCGCGGTGCCCGATCAGATCGCGCGCTGGGTCCCCGGCCCCTTCACCAGCCTCGGCACCGACGGCTTCGGCTGCTCCGACACGCGGCCGGCGCTGCGGCGGCTCTTCGAGGTGGACGCCGAGCAGATCGCGGCGGCGGCGCTCGCCGCCCTGGCGCGTGAGGGGCGGCTGGAGGCGGCGCAGGTGGCGCAGGCGATCCGCGAGCTGGGGATCGACCCCGACGCGCCGGGGCCGGTGGGGTTCCCCTATCCGTGAGCGTGGGGAGCGGAGCCTGAGGAGCTCGAGGCTACTGCGGATGGAGGGAGCTCGAGGCTACTTCGGATCGCTGTAGATCGCGTCCGGGTCCGGGAGCGGCGCGGGCGTGGCCGGCGTCGTGGACGGGGGCTGCGTCGGGTTGCTCGGCGCGCAGAGCTTCTTGTCCGAGGGGGTCGGGTCGGGCTTGGAGTAGTAGAGCTCGAGCAGGCCCACGCTCTGCAGCGTCTTCGCGAAGAGCCCGCCGCGCACGACGGTGCGGCCCACGTAGGTGAGCGGCGCGAGCGGCGAGTAGATGGAGCCGTTGAAGGACTGGTCGCCGACAGAGATGTTCAGCGGATCGGCGCCGCCGACGTAGACGCGCAGCGCCTTCGGGTTCTGCTGGTCGCCCACCTTGATCTGGCCGATGGTGCGGAGCGCGCCGGAGATGTAGAGATCGAGGGTCGCGCCGGCGTTGAGCTTGATGTTCTGCGCGCCGATCGCGTCCACGTTCCCA
>JAKLHH010000250.1 GCA_022710245.1 Myxococcota bacterium | reverse complement strand
GGCTCCGGCTCGCTCGCGGTGAAGGCCGTCGAGCTCTGCGTGCAGTAGCCCGCTCCCATTGACCCGCCCTCCGCGGCGCGCCAGGATGCGTGCCGATGAGCACCTCCGATCTGATCGTGCGCCCCGCCGCCCCCGCTGACCTCGACGTGGTCGCCCGCATGGGCGCCGCGCTGGTGCGCCTGCACCACTCCTGGGACCCGCAGCGCTTCTTCCTGGTGGGCGGGGTCGAGCGCGGCTATCGCCAGTACTTCGCCTCGCAGCTCGCCGTGCGAGAGACGATCATCCTCGTCGCCGAGCGCGCCGGACGGGTGATCGGGTACGTCTATGCGTCGCTCGTGCCGCGAGACTGGAGCGACCTCCGGGATGCCTGCGGGAAGATCCACGACCTCTACGTCGAGGAGCCCACGCGAGGCGACGGCATCGGACGGGCGCTCCTCGAGGACGTCGTGCAGCGGCTCGAGGAGCTCGGCGTCCCCCGCGTGGTCCTCATGGTCGCGACCGCGAACCCGGCGGCGCGGGCGCTCTTCGCGAGCGCCGGCTTCCGCGAGACGATGATCGAGATGACGCGCGAGGCCTCGCCGGCGCAGACGCCGACGGAGCAAACCGGCAGCTGATCAGCGCAGGGCGGGACCGAGCGGGGCCTGGGGCTCGTGTAACCAGATCGGGGGTAATGTCATCAGTCCGCCGCCCTGGTGGGACACGGCGCACTCAGCCTCCGCCACATGATTCTCGCTGGTTAACTGGCCGCCTCGACGCCGCGCGCCTGGCACCCCGGCTGCAACACCCGGGACCATGCGCCACCTCTTGCTCCCGCTGATCGTCCTCCTCGCTTGTTCCTGTGCTGGCACCTCGGGCGTCGAGGAGCCCACGCGACCCGACTCGGGCATCGCGTCGCCAGCGGCCGATGGCGGGCCATCGAGCCACGATCAGGGCGCCACGGGAGCGGAGGCCGCGGCGCCCGCGACGCCGGTGGTCGGGATCGCTGTCATCGACGTGCAGCAGACCTTCATCAGCGGCGCGGCCGACAAGGACATCAACGCGATCGTCGCCGGCACCCGCACGATCTTCGAGCTCGCCTCGACCCGCGCCGTCCCGTTCCTGATCAGCTACGAGCACTCGAAGACCCAGAGCGGCTACACGCTGCCTCCGACCCTGAAGGAGGTCCTCCCCGGGCGGGCGGAGGAGTTCATCAAGACCACCTTCGCGGCCACCGGTCAGCCCGCCTTCGCCGCGGCGGTGAAGCAGCACGGCCTCACCCACGTCATCCTCCTCGGCGCCGAGACCGACGTCTGCGTCCTGCAGACCGTCCTCGGGCTGCGCAAGCTCGGCCTGGGCGTGACGCTCCTCGAGGACACGGTCTTCACCTCGGAGCCGAACACCGGGCCGGCGCTGCGGCGGCTGAAGCAGGCCGGCGTGCAGCTGGCCAAGCGCGCCGAGGTGGCCGGCTTCCTGGATCACCCCGGCGACCTCCCCGCGCCGCCCGCCGTGCCGATCCGCCTCGTCGACCCGCTGGGGGTCGCCATCGTCCTCAACCACCTCGACGACGCCACCCTGGCGGGCTCGAAGGATCCGCGGCTCGCGGCCAAGCAGGCGCGGCTGCGAGAGCTGCTCCTCATCAGCGAGTGGTTCAACATCCCGCTCTTCGGGACCAGCACGACGCTGCCTGCCTCGCTGAAGAGCCTGGTCCCCAAGCAGGTGGTGAGGCCGCTCGCCGACCTCGCGGCGGCGGCCGCGGGCAAGCAGCTCGTCGTCGCCGGCGGAGACCAGCAGCTGACGGCGCTCGTCGGCGCGCAGCGTCCGACGCACGAGGTCTTCGTGATGGAGGACGCTCTCCTCTCCGTCACCGGCGCTGATCAGAGCGCGACCCTGGAGCCCCTCTATCAGGCGGGCGCGGTCCCCCTCACCTACAAGACGTTCTACTACGAGATGACCCGCTCCATCGACCCGCAGCAGTGGCCCTCCCCGTCGTGGCTGACCAGCTACACCGAGTACTACAACAAGACGAAGGCGCCCGAGGACCTGCCGCCGATGATCTGAGGCGCGGCTCGCGCGCCCAGCGCGCACGCCGCGCGGGCCTCGCACGCACCTCCCGCCCTTGACTCGCCGGCCGCCTGCGCCAGACTTTGCCGAACGCCGCCGGTCCAGTCGCTGGCGAGAGGGGGGGGTCATGGTGAGGTCGCTGGGCTTGGCGCTCGTGCTCGTCGCCGGGTGCGCGCACTCTCCCATCTCCGAGCAGCTCCGGCACGAGGCGCGGCGCGACCTCAGCTTCAGGATGGTGCGGCAGCAGCCGCAGGCCTACCAGGGCTCGCTCGTCATCTGGGGCGGCGAGATCATCGCCAGCCAGAGCACCCGCACCGGCACCCTGCTCTACGTGGTGGAGCGCCCTCTCGAGGGCGAGGAGCAGCCCGCCGACTCGCCCTACACGCAGGGTCGCTTCATCGCGGAGACGCCCCGCCTCCTCGACCCCGCGGTCTTCAAGCCCGGCAAGCGGATCACCATCGCCGGGACGGTGGCTGGCGTGCGCAGCGAGCGGCTCGGCGAGCGGGACTACGCCTACCCCCTGGTGGAGATCGAGCAGATCGCCGTCTGGGAGCCACCGCAGCCGGTCGCGGTGGCGCCCGAGCAGTACCCCTGGGACTGGGGCTATGACCCGGCGGCGTGGGACTGGAGCCTCGACTGGAGCGCGGGCTGGGGGCCCGAGGGCGACTGGGAGTGGGGCTGGGAGCGGGACTGGGGGCGTCCGGAGCTCTATGGCGAGCACGAGGACGAGCAGGACTGAGCGCGGCGCGTGGCGCGCGCTGGAGCGAGGTGAGCGATGATGAGGCGGATGGAGCTGGGTGGGGTGCTTGGCTTGCTGGTCTTCGCCGGAGTCGCGGGGGTCGCCGGGGCGCGACCTCCGGGCAAGGGCGGCGCGGGCGGACCCGCGCAGGGCAGCGCGGGGCTCGGCGCGGCGACGCCCGCGTGCGCGATGTTCCTCATGCACGCGCATCCGGGGACGCTGAAGCAGCGGCTCGGGCTCAGCGACCAGCAGGTGATGGCGATCGACGGCGCGCGCACGAGCTTCCTCTCCGGCAGGATCAAGCTGCAGAGTCAGATCCAGCAGAACCAGCTCAGGCTGGCCGAACTCTTCCAGGCCGAGCCGCCCGACGAGCAGCAGATCCTCGCGCTGCAGAGGCGGACGCTGGCCCTCCGCGACGCCATCGCCGAGGGCGGCGTGAAGACCTACCTCCGCCTGCTGCTGACCATGAGCCGGCCGCAGCGGGCGCAGTTCCGCGCGCAGTGCCCGGCCATCGCGCAGGCGATGGGGCGCGGCGGGCGCGGGATGATGGGGCGGGGGATGGGCCAGGGGATGGGGGGCCAGGGACCGATGGGGATGGGAGGCAGCGGCTGGTGAGCCGTCGCGTCACATCCTGAAGCTCGCCATCATCCCGTTGAGCTCCTCGGCCAGGCGGGAGAGCTCCGCGGCGCTGGTGTTCACCTGGGTGCTGCTCGCGGCCATCTCCCCGGCCGCGTGGTTCACGTGGGCGACGTCCTGCGCGATGGACCGCGCCACCGTCGCCGAGGTGCCGACGTTGCGGTCCACCTCCTCGACGCCGTGAGCCGCCTGCGCGATGTTGGCGGCGATGTCCCTGGTCACGGCGCTCTGCTCCTCGATCGCCGCCGCGATGCCGCTGACGATCGTGTTCACCTCCTGGATCACCTCGGTGATCTTCGAGATGTCCTCGACGGCGGTGGCGGTCGTGCTCTGGATCGCGCCGATCTTGCGGCCGATGTCCTCGGTGGCGACCGCCGTCTGTCTCGCGAGCTCCTTGATCTCGCTGGCCACCACCGCGAAGCCCTTGCCCGCGGCGCCGGCCCGCGCCGCCTCGATGGTGGCGTTGAGCGCGAGCAGGTTGGTCTGCCCCGAGATGGCGGTGATGGTCTCCGTGATCTTGCCGATGTCCTGGGTCGCCTGACCGAGCTCGCGGACCACGCTCCCCACCGTCTCGGCCTGCCTCACGGCGTCGCTCGTCACGCCCCGCGCCTGCTCGGTGTTCTTGGCGATGTCGCCGATGGTCGCGGTCATCTCCTCGGCGCCGGCGGCCACCGTGCTGATGTTGGTGGTGGCCTGGCTCGAGCTCGAGGCCATGGTGTCGATGGTGGCGCTCATCTCCTCGGCCGCGGCCGCCACGGTGCGAGCCCGCCCGGAGGCCTCACCCGCGCCCGAGGTCACCTGCTCCGAGACGGTGGCGAGCTCCGTCGAGGCCGCGGAGAGCGTGCGGGCCCCCTGGGCGATCTGGCCGAGCATCTGCTGCAGCTTGGTGGCCATCTCACCCATCGCGGCCATGATCCCGGTCTGGCGCGCGTGGCCGTTGCCCTGCCCGCTGCCGTTGCCGTGCCCATTGCCGTTGCTGGCCACGGCGGTCAGATCCCCGCCGGCGATGCGCGCCGCCAGCTCCGCGATGATCCGCGGCTCGCCGCCGACCTCCCGGTAGACGCCCCGGCCGACCGCCAGCCCGAAGCCGACCGCCCAGGCGAGCGCGAGCCCGAGGAGCAGCACGGCCACCCAGAGGATGGCGACGAAGCGATCGTGGGCCGCGGTGTGCTCGCGCTTGGCCTCACGGAGCTGCAGCTGGATCAGCTTGTCGACCTTCTCGGTGACCGGATCGATCACCGAGTAGAGCTGCTTCACCACGAACTGGTCGAGCCGCTTGCGGTCGCGGAGCCCGAGGACGTCCATCAGCTGAGACACCGAACGGTCCGCGGTACCCATCAGCCGTTCGGTCTCCGTGGCGAGGCGCTTCTCCTCCTCCTCCATGTAGCTGCCCATGTAGGCCTGCCACTGGGAGGAGAGCCGGGTGCGCGCCTCGTTCACGCTCCGCACCCCCTCGTCCCAGGTCAGCCCGCCGTTCCGCACCTTGTGGGAGGTGTCGACGATGTTGACGGCGTACATATCGGAGACGGCCTTCAACTGCTCGAGCGGGACGACCCGGTCCTTGTAGACGGTCTCCAGCCCCGCGTTGGTCTTGCTCATCCCGTAGATCCCGATCGCGCCGACCAGCACCAGGAAGCCGATCAGCGATCCGACCAGGAGCAGGGTCTTCGCCTTCAAGGAGAGGCTCTTCATCGCAGGATCCTCCAGAGTCCTTCTTCTCTGTATCGGCAGGCTCCGACCGAACCTGAGCGGAGCAGGCCGTGGTTACACCGCGAGCAGACCCTGGCTCTCCAGGCTCACCGCCCGCAGCTCCTCCCAGATGGCGAGCAGCGTGTCAGAGGTGAGGCCGCACTCCATCGGCGAGTCCTCGCACAGCTTGAGGCATCTGGGAGCCCCAGGTGTGCTCAAGTTTCCGGCCCCTTTGACCGATGACATCAGAGCCGGGGCGCTCCGGAGAGACCACCATGCGACCACCCGAGATCCTGATCGTCGACGACGACGCCACCACCCGGAGCCTCCTCGAAAGCATCCTCACCCGCGCCGGCTTCCTCACTCGCGCGGTGGTCGACACCGCGACCGCCACGGCCGCGGTCCGATCCCAGCAGCCCGACCTGGTGCTCCTCGACGTCAACCTCCCTGACGGGACCGGCTTCGAGCTGGCCCGCTGGCTCACCGGCCCGGCGGGGCTCGGCGAGACGCCGGTCATCTTCATCTCTTCCGACGGGAAGCTCTTCAGCAAGCTGCGGGGCTTCGAGGCGGGAGGGGTCGACTACGTGACCAAGCCCCTCGCCGCCCCCGAGGTGCTCGCCCGGGTCAGCACCCACCTGCGCCTCCGCCAGGCCTATCAGAACCTCGCCGCGCTGCAGGCCGAGCGCCTGCAGCGGCTCGCCGGCGCCCAGGCCATGCTGATGCCGACGCCTGGCGAGCTCCCCGCGGCCCGCTTCGAGGTCGCCCGTCGGCAGGTCCTGCAGGCAGGCGGCGATTTCTATGATGTGATCCCCTGCGGCCACGACATGGTCGACTATGTCGTCGCGGACGCGAGCGGGCACGACCTCGCGGCCACCTACTGGACGGCCTCGCTGAAGACCCTGCTCGCCGAGTACGCGACCCCGGCCCGCTCGCCGCGCGAGATCCTGCAGGCGGTGAACGGCGTGCTCCGCCGGGTCCTGCCCGGGGGCGCCTTCTTCACCCTGGTCTACGCCCGGCTGAACCGGCAGGCGCGGCGCCTCTACCTGGCCAACGCGGCCCACCCGCCGGTGATCGCCCTCCGCGGCCAGGAGGCGCTGGTGCTCGAGCAGGAGGGCGACGTCCTCGGCGCCTTCGCCGACGCTGTCTTCGCGACCCACGAGGTCGCGGTCAGCGCCGGAGACCGTCTCTTCCTCTACACCGACGGCCTGATCGACGGCCGGCCGCAGCGGCAGGGAGTCGACGAGCTCGCGGCCGCCTGCGCCGCGCGGCGCACCACCCCCCTGGCCGCAGCCGTGCCGGAGCTCGCCCGCGAGCTGACCCGCGGCGGGCCACACGAGGACGACGTGCTCCTCCTCGGGGTCGAGGTATGATGGAGGCCGCGCTCAGGCTCGACCGCGAGCTCCCCTCGACGCTGAGCAGCATCGAGCCGGTCTGCGTCGAGCTGAAGGCGCTGCTCGAGGCCGCGCGGCTGGGGGACCGCGCGCGCTTTGCCGTCGAGCTCCTCGCCCGCGAGTGCCTGAGCAACGCGATCCTCCACGGCAACCAGGGCCGCGCCGGAGCGCTCGTGGCGCTGAGCGTCCGCCTGGGGCCGCGGTGGGTGCGCCTGCGGGTCGGCGACCAGGGCCCGGGCTTCGACTGGCGCCGGGCGATGCGGGCGGCGGCGGCGGCGATCGGGCCACCCGAGGCGACGAGCGGCAGGGGGCTCTGCATCGCCGCGCTCTACGCCAACCGCGTGCAGTTCAATCGGCGGGGGAGCCAGATCACGCTCTGGCTCCGCCGCGACGCGAGGTGATCGAGATGCCGGGGTTCACCATCGAACGAGAGCCGAACCTGTGCCGCGTGGTCCTGCGCGGGAACCTCACTGCCGCGCTGGTCCCCGACCTGCAAGCCGCGCTCCGCCAGGAGCTGGCGGGCGAGCTCGAGGAGCTGGTCGTCGATCTCAGCCGCGCTGCCATGCTCGACTCCAGCGGCATCGGCCTCCTGATCGCGACCAGCAACAGCCTGGCCACCAGGCCAGGCAAGCGCTTCCGCGTGACGGGCGCCTCCGAGGACATCTTCCACCTCCTCCAGAGCATGCGCCTGGTCAGCCGACTCAACGTCACGCGCCGCGACGGGGAGACCGCGGATGGATGACGAGATCCTCCAGGAGTTCATCAACGAGGCGCGCGAGCACCTCGCCACCATCGAGGCAGACCTCCTCGCCATCGAGGAGGGCGGCGCCGGCGCTGACGAGGAGCTGGTGAAGAAGGTCTTCCGCGCCGCGCACTCGATCAAGGGCGGCGCCTCCTTCCTCGGCCTGACCAAGGTCAAGGAGCTCTCGCACAAGGCCGAGACCATCCTCGACATGCTCCGCTCCAGGCGGATGGTCCCCAGCGCCGAGGTGACCAACATCCTCCTCGCGGCCTTCGACAAGCTGCGCGAGCTCCTGGCGGACCCGTCGCAGAGCGAGCAGGCCGAGATCGGAGACCTGGTCACCAGCCTGATGGGTCTCGCCGCCTCGTACCTGCCGCCGGCGGAGAAGGACGCGCTGACGCAGACGGTGACGGTGCCGGTCGAGGGCCGCAGCGCGCCGGTGGAGCTGCCGCAGCTCGACTGGGATCGGGCCGCACGCCGTGGTCACTACGTCTACGGCGTCGACTACGACCTCCTGCGCGACATCGAGCGCCAGGGCCGCGACGTGATCGCCGTCTTCCGCGACCTCCTCGCGGTCGGCGAGGTCCTCGACTGCGCCGTGGACTACGAGGCGGTGGGCACCCTCGACGGGCCGCCGGCGCCGCTCCTGGTGCGACTCATCTACGCGACCACCGTGGCCCCGGACTCCATCGAGGAGTTCCTGGTCGTCGAGCGGGAGCGGATCCACCTGCTCCTCGATCCGAAGCTGCCGGCCGAGCGCCACGCGATGCCGGCCCGGCCAGCCGCCGAGGCTCCGGCCGGCGTGCCGCGGGAGCCCGTGGCCTCCGCCTTGCACGCCCCCACGTCAGCGGCGCCGGTCGAGGAGGTTCCTGCCGAGGCCGAGGTCGCCGCACCTCACGTGGAGGAGCCACCCACGACCAGGCCGGCCCCCGAGCACGGCGCCACCGCACCCGCGGGCAAGCCCGTCGAGGAGACGCTGCGGGTGAACGTGCAGCTCCTCGAGGCGCTGATGAACCTCGCCGGCGAGCTGGTGCTGAGCCGCAACCAGCTCCGCGCCGCCGTCGCGCAGCATAACCTCCAGGCGCTCGCCGACGCCGATCAGCGCCTGAACCAGGTGACCTCCGAGCTGCAGGACGCGATCATGCGCACGCGCCTGCAGCCGGTCGGGAACGTCTTCGGCCGCTTCCCGCGCGTCGTACGCGACCTCGCGGCGGCGCTCCGCAAGGACGTCCTGGTCGACGTGCGCGGCAAGGAGGTCGCCCTCGACCGCAGCCTGATCGAGGGCCTCTCGGACCCGCTGACCCACATGGTGCGGAACGCGGTGGATCACGGGATCGAGCCGCCGGACGACCGGCAGATCGCGGGCAAGTCGCGGACGGGCACGCTCCGCATCGAGGCCCGCCACGAGGCCGGGCTGGTGGTGCTGGAGATCGCCGACGACGGGCGCGGGATCGACCCGCGGCGGATCGGCGAGGCTGCCCTGCGCAAGGGCC
>JAKLHH010000025.1 GCA_022710245.1 Myxococcota bacterium | reverse complement strand
GGGTAGCTGCCGAGGTGACCGGGGCTGGCGGCCTTGACCAGCGCGCTCCAGGCGGCGGGGGTCTTGTCGGTGCCGCTCATGCAGGCGTAGTAGCCGAAGACGTCGCTGGCGCAGCCGGCCGGCATGCCGCTCATGATCGCGCCGCCGCTGATCAGCTCCGGGTAGTCCGCCATCAGGTTCGCGGCCTGCGCGCCGCCGGCCGAGAGCCCGGTCACGAAGACCCGCTTGGGATCGATCGAGTGGTCGGCCTTCATCTTGTCGATCATCTGCTTGAGCGAGAGCGCCTCGCCCTGGTCGCGCGCGGAGGAGCCGGCGAGGAACCAGTTGAAGCAGCGGAGCGAGTTGTTGGCGAGCGGCTGCTCGGCGTAGGCGACGTAGAACTTGCGCGCCTGGGCGAGGGTGCTCCAGCCCGAGGCGGTCGCGTACGTGGCCGCGTCCATCTGGCAGCCGTGCAGCACCAGCAGCAGCGGCGCCGAGGCTGGCATCTGCGTGGGCACCAGCTTGTAGAGCTTGAGGCCGCCGGGGTTACTGCCGAAGCTGGTCACCGGCACGAGCGCCGGCGGTGCCGGCGCGTCGACGGTGGGCTTGGGCGCGTCGACGGTGGGCTTGGGGGCGTCGACGGAGGGCTTGGGCGCGTCGACGGCGGGCTTGGGGGCGTCGACGGCGGGCTTGGGCGCGTCGACGGTGGGCTTGGGGGCGTCGACGGCGGGCTTGGGGGCGTCGACGGTGGGCTTGGGGGCGTCGAGGCCGGGCTTGGGCGCGTCGACGGTGGGCTTGGGCGCGTCGACGGCGGGCTTGGGCGCGTCGACGGTGGGCTTGGGCGCGTCGACGGTGGGCTTGGGCGCGTCGAGCCTGGCGGCATCGGGCCTGGGCCTGTCTGCGTCGGGAGCGCCTGCCTCGGGCAAGGGCTGCTGCGTGCGGTCCGCGGGCTCGCCGTCGAGGCGTGGGGCGGCCTCGGGCGCCGCCGCTGCCTCTCGCGCTGCCTCGACCGCCGGGCGCGCGTCGGCTCCCGGCGCGCCCTGGTCGCAGCCGACCAGCAGCAACCCCACCATCACCGTCATCCGTCGCAGACGCATCTCGCACCGCCGCCTCAGTGGCGGCGCACTATGCGCCGGGGCTCTCCAGGCGTCAATGCAGCGTCGTCAGCGTCGTCAGTAGCTGCTCGGATCGATCTTCACCTTGCCCCTGAAGATCCAGTAGATGCTCACCGTGTAGGCGAGCACCAGCGGGATGCCGAGGCAGGCGATGATGAGCATGGTCCTCAGCGTGCCGCGCGAGGAGGCGGCGTTGTAGATGTCGAGGCTGAGCTGCGCGTCGGGGCGCGAGACGACCATGTTCGGGTACATCCCGATGCCGAAGAGGAGCATCAGCGCGGCCATCGCGGCGCAGGACGAGAGGAACGCTCGCAGGTCCCGGCCGTGGTACGCCTCGCGCGGGATGTTGGCCACCGCCAGGAGGTTCACGAGCGGCACGCCGAGGAGCAGCGGCTGGTGGCGGAAGGCCTCGGTCATGTGCGGGACGTAGAGCAGCGTGGCCATCGTGGTGAGGACGTAGCAGAGGACGAAGCAGACGATGGTCGGCCGCACCCAGCCGCGCACGCGATCGTGGAGCGCGCCCTCGGTCTTCAGCAGCAGGTAGATGCAGCCGTGCATGGCGAAGAGCGCCACCGTGGTGACGCCGACGAGGAGCGCGTAGGGGTGGAGGAGATCGAGGAGCTCGCCGCGAAACTCGTGGTCCCGGTCGAGGCGCACTCCCCAGGCGAGGTTCCCGAGCGCGGTGCCGATGAGCAGCGCCGCCCCCACGCTCCCCACCGCGAAGGCCACGTCCCAGGCCTGCCGCCAGCGCGGCGACCGGTGCTTGCTGCGGAACTCGATGGCCACCGCGCGGAAGATCAGCGCGAAGAGGAGCAGCATGAAGGCGAGGTAGAAGCCGGAGAAGATCGAGGCGTAGACCAGCGGGAAGGCGGCGAAGAGGGCGCCGCCGCCGGTCACCAGCCAGACCTCGTTGCCGTCCCAGACCGGGCCGATGGCGTTCAGGAAGACGCGGCGATCCCCGTCCTCCTTGACCAGCAGGTGGAGGGCTCCGACCCCGAGGTCGAAGCCGTCGAGCATGATGTAGCCGGTGAAGAGCACCCCGACGAGGACGAACCAGACGCTGTTGAGGTCGGCCGTGAGGCTCATCGCGGCACCCCCTCGGCGGCGCTGGCCTCCGCCGGCGCGACCTCGAGGTCGGCGCGTCCCCCCGTGACGCCGCCCTCGGGGGCGGGGGCTTCCTCGGGGCCGTGCTTGATCTTGTGATCGAGGAGGAAGATGAAGAGCGCGAGCAGGAGCAGGTAGATGATCCCGAACATCACCAGCGAGGTGACGATCTTCTGCGCGCTCACCGTCGGTGAGGCCGCCTGCGAGGTGCGCAGGAGCCCGTAGACGATCCACGGCTGTCGCCCCACCTCGGCGGAGAGCCAGCCGAGCTGGTTCGCCGCCTGCGGCCCCAGCACGGCGAGCACGAAGAGCCGCAGCACCCACTTGTTCTCGAAGAGCCGGCCGCGCCACCAGAGGAGCACGCCGAGGAGGCTGAGCCCGATCAGGCCCAGGCCGATGGCGACCATCAGGTGGTACGACTGGAAGACGAGGTTCACCGGCGGGCGATCCGCGGGGGCGAAGGCGCGCAGCCCGGGCATGGCGGCCCTGGCGTCGCCGTGGACGAGCCAGCTGAGGAAGCCGCGCACGCGGAGACCGCTGACGCGCTCGCCCTGCTCGTCGACCCAGCCGAGGAGGTACATGTCGGCCGGCGCGCTCTTCTCGAAGTGGCCCTCGAAGGCCGCGAGCTTGGTCGGCTGGTACCGGCTGACCTGCTGCGCGCTCTGGTGGCCGGAGACGAGCTGCAGGATGGAGGCCGCCAGCGCCACCACGAGCGCGATCTTGATCGAGGCGCGCGCGAACTCGGCGTGGCGCTTCCTCAGCAGGTAGTAGGCGCTCACGCTGAGGACGAGGAACGCCCCCGCCTGGCAGGCGCCCATCAGCGTGTGGCTGAGCCGGTCGAGGGTGGAGGGGTTGAAGACCACGGCCCAGAAGTCGGCCGTCTCGGCGCGCAGCCCGGCCGCGTGCTGGACGAGCCGGTGGCCGGCCGGGGTCTGCTGCCAGGAGTTGGCGACGATGATCCAGATCGCGCTGAAGATCGATCCGACCGACACCATCACGGTGGAGAAGAAGTGGACTCGCGGGCTGACCCGGTGCCAGCCGAAGAGGAGCACCGCGAGGAAGCCCGACTCGAGGAAGAAGGCGAAGATGCCCTCGGCCGCGAGCGCGCTGCCGAAGACGTCGCCGACGAACCGGCTGTAGACGGACCAGTTGGTGCCGAACTGGAACTCCATCACGATGCCGGTGGCGACGCCGATGGCGAAGATGAGCCCGAAGATGGTCACCCAGAAGCGGGTCATCCGCTCGTAGAGCGGATCGCGTGTCTTCAGGTAGAGCCCCTCCATCACGACCAGGATGAGCCCGAGCCCGATGCTGATCGGCGGGAAGATGTAGTGGAAGCCGATCGTGAGGGCGAACTGCAAGCGGGCCAGGAAGTGCGCCTCCATCCGATCCTCCTGCGACGACCGCCGGGCCGCGGGCGCTCAGCCTAGCAGAGTTTCCTCGGTGGTCGAGGTGCTGTCGGTGTGCGCCAGATGCCTACCGTCCTGACTGGAAAATTGCATGGCTGGATTGACACGGAACCCGTGTTCGCGATATTTAACAACTGTTCAATCAAGTGAACGGTGGTTGGAATGACACGCGTCGTGCAGAGAAGACAGCGCGCCGTCGAGCGCACCCGCGAGGACATCCTGGAGGCCGCGGCGCGAGCCTTCGCGACCAGCGGCTACCAGTCCGCGACGATGCGGGACATCGCGAAGGAGGCGGGCTACACCGCGGCGGCGCTCTACACCTACTTCGAGAACAAGCAGGAGATCCTCGGCGCGCTGGTGAAACAGGTGATCGACGACTTCCTCGGCGTCATCGAGGAGCCGGTGCCGGCGGGGCTCGGCTTCCCACGGCGACTCGAGCTGCTCGTCCGCCGCCTCCTCGAGCAGGCCGAGCGCCGGCGCGCCTTCTTCCTCGTCCTGTTCGCCCTGGCCCAGGCGAACCAGCACCCGCGCCCCGGGAAGCAGCACCCGGATCCCGTGCGGACCATGAAGAAGGTGCAGGCCCGGCTGGCGCGCTGGTTCAGCGAGACGGCGAGCAAGGCGGAGCTGGGCGGCCACCGGGCCGAGGACGCGGCGCGCTTCCTCATCGGCGTCACTCACGGCTTCATGGGCGACTGGGTGATGCGGGGCAGCCCGCCCGGCCAGTTCATCGGGGAGGCGCCGCTGATCGTCGACCTCCTCCTGCATGGCGTCAGCGGTCCGTCGTCAGCACGCGGCAAAGAGGTCTGAGCCAATGATGAGAGTGAGCGGCAGTCTGGTCCTCGCGGTGCTCCTCGCCGCGCCGTCCTCCGCGCCGGCCAGCCCCCGCCGGCTGCGCCTCGTCGAGGCGGTGGCCGAGGCGCTCCGGCAGAACCTTCAGCTCCAGCAGTCGCGGGCCAAGCTCGAGGAGAGCGAGGAGAGCCGGCGCGCGGCGCGCGGCGGCTTCGGCCCCTCGCTCTCGGTGGACGCGAGCGTGCTGGTCTGGAACGACAAGCTGGAGTTCGCCATGTCGTCGCCGGGCCCGGACGTGATCGCCAAGCACGGGCCCGTGCTCGCCAAGTACGCCGACCTGATGGCCGCGCTCCCGGACCTCTTCTCCTTCGGGGCGATCCGGGACCAGGTCACCGGGCAGGTGGCCGTCACCCTGGCGCAGCCGCTGACGCCGCTCTACACCATCACCAAGGCCTACCAGGCCGCGTGCCTCGGCGCCCAGGCCTCGCGCCTGGACCTCACCGCGGCCGAGGAGTCGACCGCCTACGAGGTGGCCCGGGCCTACATCGGGCTCAAGCAGGCCACCGATGGGGTCGCGATCGCGAAGACCGCCGCCCTGCAGCTGACCGCGCACCGCACGCAGGCCCAGACCTTCGCCCGCGTGGGCATGATCGCGGAGAACGAGGTGCTGAAGGCCGACCTGGCGCTCGCCGAGGCGCGGCAGACGCTGATCCAGATCCAGGCCGCCGAGTCGCTGGCCCAGAGCGCGCTCGCGCTGCTCCTCGGGCGCCCGCCGTCCGAGGTGATCATCCCGGTGGAGACCTTCGCCGATCCGCCGCCCAGGATGCAGGACGGGCTCGAGGCGTTCGCGCTGCGCGCCCTGCAGAACCGGCCCGAGCTGAAGGCGATGGGGCACCGCGTGGAGATGGCGCGCAAGGGCAAGGAGATCGCGCGCTGGGATCTGGTGCCCCAGGTCGCGCTGGTCGCGACCTACACGCACAGCGAGGGGCAGGGCGTCTTCACCCCCAAGAACACCTTCTTCGCCGGCGGCGTCCTCAAGTGGAAGCTCTGGGACTGGGGCACGACCTACTACCAGGGGAGCGCGGCGGCCTTGAAGGTGAAGCAGGCGCAGCTCGGCGAGCAGCAGCTCCGGGACGGGATCTACCTGGAGGTGAAGAAGAGCTTCCTCGACGTGCGCAGCGCGGACCAGACGCTGGAGGCCACGCGGACCTCGGTGGCCCAGGCCGAGGAGAACTTCCGCATCGAGCGGGCGAAGTACAGCAAGAACAGCAGCACCACGACCGACGTCCTCGACGCTCAGCTGGCGCTCACCCGCGCCAAGCTCAGCCACAGCAACGCACTCCACCAGTGGTACGTGGCCCGCGCAGCGCTCAGCAAGGCGACTGGAGGCGCGGGCGCGAGGGAGATCAGCCGATGAAGACCTCCAGCCTCGCTCGTTCCCTCTCGCTCCTGGTGAGCGTCCTCCTCGCGGCCGGCTGCGGCCAGAAGGACGGGGCGGCCAGCGCCAGCGCGACGCCGACGATCGCTCGCGTGGCGGTGCACCGCGTCGCCCGGCAGGCCTTCCAGCGCCAGGTGGAGTTCCCGGCCACGCTGCTCTCCGCCAAGGACGTCATGCTCGTCTCCAAGGTGCCCGGCGAGATCCAGAAGGTCCTCGTCGCCGAGGGCGACCGGGTGAGGCGAGGCCAGGTCCTGGTGCAGCTCGACCAGCGTGACTTCGCGCTGGCGCTGCGGCAGGCGAGGGCCCAGCTCGCGGCGGCGTCCGCGGGCGTGGAGACGGCGAAGGCCGGCCTGGACAGCGTCGACACCGCGCACGCGCGCGTGGCGGCGCTGCGCAAGGAGAAGGCGGTCTCGCAGAGCAACTTCGACGACGTCGACGGGAGGCGCAAGGTCACCGCGGCCCAGCTCAAGGGCGCCCAGGCCCAGCTCCAGCTCGGCCAGGTGGCGGTCGACGCGGCGGCGACGAACCTCAGCTACACCACCATCCGCGCCCCCTTCGACGGCACCGTGGGCAAGCGGATGGTGGACGAGGGCGCGCGGGTGATGCCGCAGGCGCCGCTCCTCACGGTGATCGACGCGAGCAACGTCAAGGTCGAGGGCGGGGTCGCCGAGGCGGACCTCCCGTACGTGAAGAAGGGGAGCCCGGCCTCCGTCATCGTCGAGGCGCTCGGCGGGACGCCGATCAAGGCGGCGGTCGATCGCCTGGAGCCGTCCGTCGACCCGCGCACCCGCACGGCGACGGTGCGGGTGATGCTGCCGAACGGGGACGGTCGGCTGCAGCCGGGCATGAGCGCGCGCGTCGTCCTCGATCTCGGCAAGGGGGAGGCGCCCGCCGTGCCGGATGACGCGGTCATCAAGAGCGAGCTCGGCGCCTCGCGCGGCGAGGTGATGGTGGTGAAGGACGGCCGCGCCCACCGGCGCGACGTGTTCCTCGGCAAGCGAGAGGGCGGGGTGCTGGAGGTCCGCAAGGGGCTCGAGTCTGGCGAGGAGATCGTCCGGGGCGGGCAGGAGAAGCTGCAGGACGGGCAGCCGGTGCAGGTGGAGGGCGGCCGTCCATGAGCCTCTCCTCCTTCTCGGTCCGCCGCCGGGTGACCGTGACGATGATCTTCCTCGGCGTGGCCGTGATCGGGCTGCTCTCGCTCTACCAGCTGCCGCTCGACATGTTCCCCAAGATCGAGTCGCCGATGGTGAGCGTCATCACCCCCTGGCCCGGGGCGAGCGCCAAGGACATCGAGGCCAAGGTGACCAAGCCGCTCGAGGAGCAGCTCGCGGTGACCTCGGACCTCGAGGAGCTCTCCTCGACGGCGATGGACAACGCGTCCATCGTGCAGCTGAAGTTCGGCTGGGGCACCAACCTCGACGACGCGGTGAACCAGATCCGCACCGGGATCTCGCAGGCCAAGCCGCTGATGCCCGAGGACGTGAAGGACTCCATCGTCTTCCGGCTCAACCTGGCCCAGATGCCGATCCTGATCCTGGCCGTCACCACCGACGTGGGGCAGATCGAGACCCAGGCCGACTTCGTCGAGGACCACATCGTCAACGACCTGAAGCGCGTCGACGGCGTCGCCACCGTCACCCTCTTCAACCAGCGCTCGCGGCAGCTGCTGGTCGACGTCGACCGGCGCCGCCTGGAGGCCTACGGGCTCTCGCTGCAGCAGGTCGGCGGGGCGCTGCGCATGTCGAACCTGACGCTCCCCGCCGGGACCATGGACGTCGGCCGCAGCGTCTACACCATCCGCGCGCCCGGCGAGTTCAAGAGCGTCGAGGACGTGGAGAACGTCATCGTCGGCCAGAGCGCCGGCGGCCTGGTCTACCTGAAGGACATCGCCGAGGTGCACCTCGGGATCGAGGACCGCACCAGCGAGGCGACGATGAACGGGCGGCCGGCGCTGATCATGATGGTGCAGCGCCTCTCCGGGGCGAACCCGGTCGAGACCTCCCGGCGCGTGATGGCGCGCGTGAAGGAGCTCGGCAAGACGCTCCCTGGCCGCCTGAAGATCACCGTGGTGACCGACCTCTCCGAGAACATCGTCCGCACCATCGGCTCGCTCACGGAGACGACCTGGGTGGCGGTGGTGCTGGTCGGGCTGGTCGTGCTCTTCTTCCTCCGGCGCTGGCGCACCAGCCTGATCGTGGTGCTCAGCATCCCGACCTCGCTGGTCGCCGCCTTCGCCCTGCTGCGCGCCGGCGGGTACACGCTGAACATCATCTCGCTCGCCTCGCTCTCCATCGCCATCGGGCTGGTGGTCGACGACTCCATCGTGGTGATCGACAACATCACCCGCCACCTCGAGCTCGGCAGCCACATCGACCGGGCCGCCTCCGAGGGCGCCGCCGAGGTGGGCCGGGCGGTCACCGCCGCGACCCTGACCAACGCTGCCATCTTCATGCCGGTCCTCTTCGTCGGCGGCCTGATCGGCGTCATGTTCACCGAGTTCGCCTTCGTCATGATCACGACCCTGGTCGCCTCGCTGGCGGTGGCGCTGATGCTGGTGCCGGTGCTCAGCCAGCGCCTGATGCGCAAGACCGCCGCGGGCAAGCGCGGCCGCTTCTGGACCGCCACCGAGCGCCAGCTCGAGCGGCTGGAGGCGGGCTACGGCCGGGTCATCCGCTGGGCGCTCCGCAACCGCAAGAAGGTGGTGGCGATCGCGCTCGCCTCCTTCGTGGCCAGCCTCTCGGTGACGGCGGCGATCGGCGCCGACTTCCTGCCCAAGAACGACGAGGCGACGGTGACGGTGAAGGCAGAGCTGGCGACCGGCACCAACGTCGACCGCACCTTCGAGGTGGCCAATCGCATCGCCGAGGTGATGAAGAAGGAGATCCACGAGGCGGAGCTCATCTCGATCCAGGCGGGCGCCTCGAAGAACGCCCTGGCGGCCATCTTCGGCGGCCGGCAGGGCTCGAACATCGCCAGCATCACCTGCCGTGTGCCGCGGCTGCGCCTGCGCAAGCGCACCACCTTCCAGATGGCCGACGCGGTCCGCCCGAAGATCGCCGCGATCCCCGACGTGGTGAACGTGGAGGTCTCGGGGGCCAACCAGATGAACCTGATGGGGAGCGGCAAGGCCATCACCCTCGAGGTCTACTCGCTGAGCGGCGACATCCTCGAGCTGCGCGCGGCGGCCCGCCGGATCCGCGAGCTCCTCAAGGGCATCCCCGGCGCGGCCGACATCACCACCGATCTGATGGAGGACAACGCCGAGCTCCAGATCGCCATCGACCGGCTCGCCGCGGCGCGGCTCGGCGTGCCGGTCGTCTCGGTGGCGGCGGCGGTCCGCACGGCGATGTACGGCAACGTGGAGACCCGCTACCGCGGCGGCGTCAAGGACATCGACCTCTTCCTGCGGCTGCGCGCCGAGGACCGCCGCACGGTGGCCGACATCGCCAACCTCACGGTCCCCTCGATGACCGGGACCCAGATCCGGCTCTCCACCATCGCCCGCGTCGTCGACGGGCGGAGCCCGATCGAGGTGAGGCGGCTCAACCAGCAGCGGACCCTCCGCGTGATGGCGGACGTGCGCGGGCGCGCCCTGAGCGACGTGGCCGGCGACCTGGAGAAGGCGATCGCGGCCGAGAAGGCGGCGGGGAAGATCCCCGCCAGCATCAGCACGCGCTCTGCGGGCGAGGTGAAGGAGCAGCGTACCATGCTGACCAACCTCGGCCTCGCGCTGCTCCTCGCCGTGCTGCTTGTCTACATGGTGATGGCCGGCGAGTTCGAGTCCATGCTCGACCCCTTCGTCGTCATGTTCTCGGTCCCCTTCGGCATCACCGGCGCGCTGCTCGCGCTCCCCATCACCCACACCACGCTCTCCATCACCTCGCTGATCGGCATGATCATGACGGTCGGCGTGGTGGTGAAGAACGCCATCGTGATGGTGGACTACATCAACATCATGCGCGACCAGGGCCTCCCCCTCGAGGAGGCGATCCAGCGGGGCGGCGAGCGGCGCCTGCGGCCGGTGCTGATGACCGCGCTCGCCATCATCGGCGGCATGATCCCGCTGGCGGTGGGCTGGGGGGAGGGCTCCGAGACCTGGCGGCCGATGGCGGTGGCGGTGATCGGCGGCGTGACCCTCTCGACGCTGGTCACGCTGGTGCTGATCCCCTCGATCTACGCGCTGACCGACCGCTGGCGGCGCCGCGGCAAGGCGCACGGCGGCGCTGCCGCTGCGGCCAGCCCGGCCACCAGCTCCGCGCCGCAGTAGACGGCTCCCCCCGGGGCGCCCGTTCACTTTTTCTCGGTGGCGCTACGGCGAGCACTCGCTGCGCCAACCGTGATGACACCTGCTGGCGTTCTGCACGACATTCTCGACCCAATGGCTGCAGACTGACTTGCAGCTGTAGATCTGCGTTCGGCCGCAACCCTCGATCTTGATCACTTCCTCCACGTCGCTCGCCCTGTCGCCAAAGCCTCCCTCGGCTGACCCGTGCGACGACATCGACTTGATCGTCACCGAGCCCCGCGTGCAGCCTGCCTTCAGGAAGCTCGTCGCAGCGATCTCCTTCCGCTCGTTCGCCAGCTGGGCACCGACGCAGCCCGCGACCACCACGGCAACGCAGCCGAGCACGAGCACTACCGCGTTCTCCCGCATGAATGAGCTCATCGTCTCTCTCCGCTGACTGTCGAAGGGACGCGCGCAACCCACAGAGGCGATCGAGGTTAGCGACCCCGTCGTGGGCGTTCAAGGGAAAGCCACCCGGGTGTGATCGCGCGGGCCGCCGGGCTGTGCCCCGGGCGGCTGGCTGGAGCGAGGAAGATCGTGGATCACGGCTCGTAGGATCTGGCGCGTCAGAGGAGGCAGGAGATGGGAGACAACGCAGTGCGAGTGATCCGTCGGCGGCCCCGCCAATGGGTCGCGCTGTGCGCCGCGGTCGTGGCCTGCGCCGCGGGCCCTGGCTGCGGCAGCGCGGCGGCGCCACGTGATGCTGGTCGGACCGACGGCAGCGTGGCCACGGAGGGGCGGGCGTCGGCCCTCGACGCCCAGCGCGAGAGGTCACCCGGGCCCGCTGCGGACCGGTCACTGGCGCCGGCCGCTGATGCTCCGCGGAGCTGCCCCTGCCCCTCCCTCGAGTGGTACTGCGATCTCAGCACCAACACCTGTCGACAGGGCTGCGCGGAGGATGGGCAGTGCCCCGTCGACAAGTACTGCGACCTCGCCACGCGCCAGTGCGCCGCGGGCTGCCACGAGGCCTCGGTCTGCAGCAGCACCCCCCTTCCGGGGACGCTGTGCAAGGACCACGTGTGCGTTCCCCCCGGGGTGTACTGTGTGTTCCAGAGCGCCTCCGGCGGAAAGGCGGTCTACGAGTTCGTCGACTCCAAGAGCGGCAACAAGAAGACGGCGATCAACTGCGACTGCGTGAACACCGGCGGCGGGATGCAGCTCAGCTTCACCGACTCTGCAGGCTTCGCGTCGGACCACCCCTGCGGGTCCTGCCTGGCCTATGATGCCCTCCCCCCGAAGAACCCGGACGCTGGCTTCGCAGGCGGCTATCCAAAGATCATCGGCTGCTGGTAGCCCGCGGCGGAGAGCGGTGGTGCGTGACCGCAGCCCTGCGCGGCGGGTGTCGGCCCACCGCTTCCATCACCATGAGGCGGCGCCTCAAGGTATGATGCGCCCTCGTGAGCGCGACCATCCTCCTCGAGCACCGCTATCAGCTCCTCGAGCCGCTGGCCCGCGGTGGCCAGGCCGTGGTCTGGCGCGGGGTCGACCTGGCGCGCGGCGTCGAGGTCGCGGTCAAGGAGGCGCGGGGGGAGGGCGCCGCGGCGCTGCGGCGCGAGTACCGCTTCCTCGCGCGACTCTCGCACGCGAACCTGGCCACGGCGCTGACGCTGGTCGACGAGGGGGGCAGCACCTACCTGGTCGAGGAGCTGGCGCCCGGCACCGACCTCGCGAGCTGGGCCGCGCGTGACCGCACGCCCGCGAGGGTGGCCGCTGCCGCGGCGGCGGTGGCGCGGGCGCTCGCCTACCTGCGGCGCCGGGGAGTGGTCCACCGCGACCTCAAGCCGGAGAACCTCCGGGTCTCCGACGAGGAGCTGGCTGGCCTCCCGGCCGTGCGGTTGATCGACTTCGGCCTCGCGGTCGAGCTGGGCGACCAGCGCGCCGGTGTGCCGGGAGGCGACGCGCCCGCGGCAGGCACGCTCCCCTACCTAGCGCCCGAGGTCCTCGCCGGCGAGCCCGCGAGCCCGGCCGCCGACCTCTACGCGCTCGGCGTGGTGCTCTTCGAGGCGCTCCTCGGCCGCTTGCCGCGTCGCGAGCTCGGGCAGCTGCTCGAGGACGAATGTGCCCTTCATCGCGGAGCCTCCGAAGGAGGCGAGCAGGGCAACTTGCGGCGGTCTCATCCCGGAGCGGCCGGAGGCCGCGAGGACCCGCAAGTGCTCGCGACGCAGGGGGAGGCGCTCGCCGAGGTGCTGCGGGCGCTCCTCGATCCGCGCCCGGAGCGCCGGCCCGAGCCGGCGGCGCTGCTCGCGGCGCTGGCGCCGGCGGTGGGGCGGCCGCTCGAGCCGCGGCTCGAAGATCTGCAGGGGGCGCTCCGTCCGTCGCCGCCGCTCCTCGGACGCGAGCAGGCGCTGGCCCGCGTGGAGCGCGCGATCGCGGCGGCCGGCGAGGGGCGCCCGTCGCTGCTAGCCCTTCGCGGCGTCGGCAAGAGCCGCCTCGCGCGCGAGGCGTGCGTGCTCGCGCGGGCCGCGGGGCTGCGCGTCCTCGAGGCGGCCGACGCCAGGGCTCTCAGGCTCGGTGCGGCTGCCGGAGCGGAGGACTCCGCGCGCCGCGCGAGCCTGCTCGTCGACGCGCTCCTCGAAGAGCGAGGCTCGTGGCTGCTCTGCCTCGACCCCGTGCCCCGCCAGGACGCGGAGAGCGCGCGGCTCCTCGCGGAGCTGCCCCGAGCGCTCTCCGAGGGCTCGCACGCCGTGGTGCTCTTCGCGCACGAGGGAGCCGAGCTCGACGAGGTGCCCGCCGGGTGGGAGCTCCTCGACCTGCGGCCGCTCACCCGCGCCGAGGCCACCGCGCTCGCCGTCGAGCTCGCCGGCAGCGAGCAGCCGGCCCCGCTCTGGACCGAGCAGGTCTTCGCGCGGACCGGCGGGGACCCGCGGCTCGTCGTCGAGGTGGTGCAGGCGCAGCTCGACGCGGGTCTCCCCGAGCAGCTGGTCCCCGCCACCGATCGCGGGGGGCTCCTGGCGGGCCGCGTCTCCGCGCTGCCGGAGCTCGAGCGCGAGCTGCTCGTCTGGCTGGCCACGACGCCGCGGCCGCTGTCTCGCGCGCTCCTCGACGAGCTCGTGCCGGGAGAGGGGCCGGGGGCGGCGATCGCGGCGCTCCTGCGCCGGGGACTCGCCGTGGTCAGGGAGGACGGCCTCGCGCCGGCGTGCTCGCCGGTCGTCTCCGCCGCGCTGGCGGGCGAGCCCGCGGGACGGCTGCGTGAGCGCCACGCCCGGCTGGCGCACCTCTGGCGCGACCCCGCGGCGCGCTGGCTCCTCGGCCACCACCTCCTCGAGGCAGGGCAGCTCGCCGAGGCGGCGGCGACGCTGGACGGCGCGAACGACGCACGGCTCGAGGACCTCGCGCGCCTCGTGGAGGCGCTCCCCGAGGAGGATCCACGCTGGCCCTCGCTGCTCGCGGCGCTTGCGCGCAGGAGACCGGCGCGAGGTGAGCTCGAGCTCGGCCTCGAGGAGGCGGCGCGGCTCGCGGGCCGGCGCCCGGCCGAGGGGGCGCTCCTCGCGGCGGAGCTCTGCCTCGCTGCGGGGCAGCCCGCCCGCGCGCTCGAGGCGCTCGCGACGCTCCCCGCGGTGTCCGGCGACACGAGCGCGGCCCTGAGGGCGCGAGCGTCCCTGCTCAGGGGGAGGGCGCACGTCTTCCTCGGGCGGTACGCCGAGGCCGCTGCCGAGGCAGCGCGCGGCTTCGAGTCTACCGACCTGGGCCGCGAGCTGGAGGCGCCGCTGACCAGCCTCGCCGGCCTCGCCGCGATCTACCTCGGCCGGCCTGAGGAGGGCCTCGAGGCGCTGGAGCGAGCAGACGCGCTCGCCGCCACCCTCGAGGACCGGGAGACGCAGCTCCGGGTCGCCAGCGCCCGCGGCATCGCGCTCTCGCGGCTCGGACGCGCGGCCGAGGCCGGCGAGGCCTACGCGCGCTGCGCCGCGCAGGCCCGCGCGCTCGGCGATCTGCGTGCGGCCGCGAACGCCAGCCTGAACCTCGGCACCCTCGCGCACGGCCAGCTCGAGCTCGAGGCGGCGCTCGAGCACTACCGGCGCGCCGGCGTCCTCGCGCATCGCGGGGGGGTCGGCACCACCCGGATCGCGGCGCTCTCCAACGAGGCCAACCTGCTCCTCCTCTTCGGCGCCCTCGCCGAGGCCGTCGCCCGCCTCGACGAGGCCGAGGCGCTGGCTCGCGAGGCCGGCGCCCGCGCCGAGCTCGGCTACCTGCAGCTCTACCGCGCCGAGGCGCGGCTCCTCGCGGGGGACCTCGAGGCAGCTGGGGCGCTGCTCGAGACCGCGCGCGCGGCCCTCGCCGGAGACGCGAGCGGCCTCGCTGCCGCCGACCTGCTCCTCGGCGAGCTCTGCGCGCAGAGCCCGCTCCGCCAGGCCGCGGCCTCGCAGCTCGCGGCCGAGCTGCGCGCCCGGGTGCCCTGGGAGAGCAGCGAGCGCTGGCGCGTCCACCTCCTCGCGGGGCGCGCGGCCCTCGCCGCGCTGGCGCCTGATCGCGAGCGGGCGCGGGTCGAGCTCCAGCTCGCGGCGGCGCTGGCTCTCTCCGCGGAGGTGGCGCCCCTCGCCTGGGAGGCGCAGGCGCTCCTCGCGCGCTGCGAGGCCGGGCTCGGTCACGAGGGCGCCGCGGCGCTCCACGCCGCGCAGGCGCGCTCGCTCCTCGAGGAGCTCCGCGTGCGCGTGCCCCCGCTCCACCGCGCGAGCTTCGACGCGCGCCCTGAGGTCCAGCGCCAGGTGGCCGCGCTCGCCGCGCTGCCCGTCGCGCCGGCCGGTGGCGAGCCCTCGCCGGCGGACCTGCAGCGGCTCCTGGCGCTGAACCACCAGATCAACCAGCGCTTGCCGCTCGCCGAGCTCCTCGGCCGCATCCTCGACTGCGCCATCGAGCTGACCGGCGCCGAGCGTGGCTTCGTGCTCCTCGACGAGGCGGGGGGCCTCAGGCTGGCGGCCGCGCGCAACGTGGACGGCGAGGCGCTCCGGCGCGGCATGGAGAAGCTGAGCCAGACCATCGCCGGCCTCGCCATCCTCGAGGGCCGGCCGATCGTGGTCGGCGACGCGATGGAGGACGCGCGCTTCATGGACCGCTGCAGCATCACCGGCCTGCGCCTGCGGGCGGTGCTCTGCGCGCCCTTCCAGGCGCAGGGCGGCGGCGGAGCGCTCTACGTGGACAACCGCTTCCGCGCCGGCGCCTTCACCCCGCGCCACCGCGCGCTGATCGAGTCCTTCGCCGACCAGGTCGGGCTCGCGCTGACCAACGCCCGCCTGGTCGAGGAGCTCTCGGCGCAGGCGCGCGAGCTCGAGCGCGCGAAGGCCCAGGTCGAGGGGCAGCGGGGCGAGCTGGAGGCGCGGGTCGCCGCGCAGGACCTCGAGCTGACGCAGATCAGCGTCCGCCTGCGCGCGAACGAGGAGGAGCTGGTCCGCAAGTACAACGCGAACCGGATCATCGGCCGCTCCAAGGCCATGCGCGAGCTCTTCGCCTCCCTCGATCGCGTGGCCGAGGCCGACGTGCCCGTGCTGATCTGGGGCGAGAGCGGCACCGGCAAGGAGCTCGTCGCGCGCGCGCTCCACGCCTGCAGCCCGCGGCGCGAGCACCCGTTCATCTGCATCAACTGCGGCGCGGTGGCCCCCACCCTCCTCGAGAGCGAGCTCTTCGGCCACGCGCGCGGCGCCTTCACCGGCGCGATGCGCGATCGACCAGGCCTCTTCGAGGCAGCGGGGCAGGGGACGCTCCTCCTCGACGAGGTCGGCGACATGCCGCCCGAGATGCAGGTGAAGCTCCTGCGCATCCTGCAGGAGGGGTCCTTCCGTCGCGTCGGCGAGGAGCGGGAGCGGCGGAGCGCCTGCCGCGTCCTCTCCGCCAGCCACAAGCGGGTGGGCGAGCTGGTCGCGCAGGGGCTCTTCCGCGAGGACCTCTACTACCGCCTGCAGGTGATCCAGCTCGAGGTGCCCGCGCTCCGCGACCGCCGCGAGGACCTGCCGCTCCTCGTCGAACACCTGCTGGCCGCCGCGCGGCCGGGGACCACCATCTCCCCGGCCGCCATGGCCGCGCTCCTCGACCACGACTGGCCCGGCAACGTGCGCCAGCTGGAGAACGAGCTGCGCCGGGCCGCGGTGCTCTGCGACGGGGTGATCGAGCCGGCGCACCTCTCGCTGCCGCAGCGGCCGGGGCGCGCGAGCCCGCGCACGGGCGGGCTGCGCGAGGAGCTTCGCCGCCACGAGCGCCAGCTGATCGAGGCCGCGCTCCGCGAGGCAGGCGGCCAGGTCGCCGAGGTCGCTCGCGCGCTCGACCTGCACCGCGTCGTGCTCTATCGCCGGATGCGGGAGCTGGGGCTGCCGCCTCCCCGGGAGGCGCCCGCCGGCAAGGGCAAGCGGAGCTCGACGGGCCAGGGCGCGAAGACGCCCTCGAAGGCCAGCAGCAAGACGAGGAGGAGAGACGCGTGAGCGAGCGGGCCGCGGGACGCAGCAGGGCGTGGTGGCTCGCGGCGCTGGCGGTGTGGACTTTCGCCGGCTGCCAGCGCCCGCCCGGCGAGCTGCAGCGGGTCACCCTGGGAGGGTTCGAGGTGCGCCTCGTCGGCGGCGCCCTCGAGCTCGCGCGCGCGGACGGGAGCGTGCTGCTGCGCAGCGCGCCGTCCGGTCCGAGCTCACTGCCGCGCGACCTCGGCTGGCGCACCGCGAAGTCCGAGGTGCGGAGCGCCGTCGGGATGTACGCCTTCCTCGAGGACGCGCCCCCGCCCTGGAGCGAGCCCGCGGAGCTGACGATCGAGGCCGCGGACGAGTCCGGCGTGGAGCTCCGCGCGGGCGCTGCCCGGGCGAAGCTGCGCCTGCTCGGCGAGGGGCTGCTCGGCGTCAGCTGGTCGATCGAGGGCGCTGCCGGCGTGAACCGCGTCGCGCAGAGCTTCGAGTGCGGCCCCGCCGACGAGGAGCGCTTCTACGGGCTCGGCGCCCGCGTCGAGGGCGTCGACCACCGCGGCGAGGTGATCCCGGCCTGGGTCTCCGAGCAGGGGATCGGCAAGGTCCGCCGCGAGGGACCGCTCGACGGCTTCCCGCTGATCGGCGACGTACACGACAGCTACCTCCCGGTGCCCGTCGTCGTCAGCGGCCGCGGCTTCGCGCTCCTGCTCGAGGAGAGCCGCCGCAGCGTCTTCCACCTCTGCGCGCCGCAGGCGCCGGATCGCTGGGCCGTGGAGGCCTGGAGCGATCGGCTCGGCTACGTCCTCGTCGACGGCCCTCGGCTGGATCAGGCGATCGAGCGGCTCACCGCGCGCAGCGGCCGGCCGGCGCCGCTGCCGGCCTGGGCGCTGGGCCCCTGGATCGACGCCATCGGCGGGCAGGACGCGGTGCGCGCGGCCGCGGCGCGGCTGCGCGGCGAGGGCGTGCCCGCCTCGGCGATCTGGACCGAGGACTGGGTCGGCGGCTCCGAGCAGCTCGCCGGCTACCACCTGCACTACAAGTGGGAGGAGGACAGGGCGCTCTACCCGGACCTCAAGGGCCTCGCCGACGAGCTGCACGGCCGCGGCCTCCGCTTCCTCGGCTACTTCAACTCCTTCATCGAGGAGGGCTCGCCCGAGTGGCCCGAGGCGCAGGCGGGCGGGCACGCGATCCGCGACGCCGAGGGCAAGCCCCTCAGCT
Organism: Myxococcota bacterium; assembly: GCA_022710245.1. Next base: position 321 of record JAKLHH010000025.1, on the reverse strand, counting down.
TCGTCGGGCCGATGCTGGCGAACACGACCCTCCCCGATCTCACGCGCCCGCAGACCGTGGCCTGGCTGCAGGAGCACCTGCGCCGCGCGCTCGGGCTCGGCTTCGACGGCTGGATGGCCGACTTCGGCGAGTGGCTCCCGGTGGAGGCCCGCCTCGCCGACGGCAGCGACGGCGCGACCGCGCACAACCTCTACCCGCTCCACTGGCAGCGCGCCAACCGCGAGCTCCTCGATCGCGAGCGCCCGGACGGCGACTACGTCTTCTTCGTGCGCTCGGGCTGGACCGGCACCGGGGGGCTGGCGCCGGTCGTCTGGGCGGGCG
>JAKLHH010000249.1 GCA_022710245.1 Myxococcota bacterium | reverse complement strand
CACACGGTGGTCCTCGACGGCGACGGCAAGATCCTCCCCTGGTCCGCGCCCGCCGAGAAGGCCTACGACCAGATGCTGCGCCTGCTCTGGAAGTACCTGCTGGCCGTCCCCGACGGCCCGTCGGCGCCGCTGCCCATGTACACCCTCTACTGCGGCTTCCAGACCTCGGGCAGCGGCATCGTCGCCGACACCTGGATGAACGACGTGGGCGAGAAGATCCCCAACATCTTCGAGTCCGCCCGCCTCTACGCTGCCTACACCGGCGACGCCGCGCCGCTCGCGGTCGCCCGCAAGCTCGTCGACCACTCCCTGGCGCACGGCCTCACCCCCGCGAGCTACCTCTGGCCGAGCTTCCCCCAGACCGCGGCCGACGCCGGGGCCATCGAGTGGCAGGGCTTCACCGGGCGCTTCCACCTTGACGACGTCCACGTCGACCTCGCCGGCGACATGGGGCTCACCTACTACCGGACCTACCTCCTGACGGGTGACGCCAAGTATCGCAGCGCGGCGATCGCCGTCGCCGACGTCCTCTCCAAGCAGGTGCGGACGGGTGACGCCACCCGCTCGCCCTGGCCCTACGTGGTGAACGCCAAGAGCGGCGCCATCACCTCGGACTACGCCGCCAACTGGTTCGGCGCCATCGCGCTCTTCGACTCCCTGATCGACGCCAACCTGGGGAACGTCGCCGCCTACCAGGCCGCACGCCAGAAGGCCCGGGACTGGGTGCTCACCTACCCGATGAAGAACGGCCTCTGGGTGGACGGTCACAGCGACACGCTGATCAGCGGCACGAGCAACCTGAGCAACCTGAGCGCCAGCAACGCCGCGCTCTACCTGCTCGACCACCCGGGCTTCGATCCCGGCTTCGCCGTGAACCTGCCGAAGCTCCTCGCCTGGACCGAGGAGCACTTCGTCTTCAACTGCAACGAGCCGGCCATCCAGTGGGGGGCCTACACGGTGGCCGAGCAGGACGCCTTCAAGTGGAAGATGGGCTACCAGACCGCGCGCCACGCGGCCGCCTGCGCCCGCTGGTACGCGCACAGCGGCGACGCCGTCTACAAGGACCGGGCCTACCGCGCCTTCAACTGGGCCACGTACATGGTCGACAGCAAGGGCCAGGCCCAGGACGGCCCCTCGGAGACCGTCGGTCACTGGTGGTCCGACTGCTACGGCGAGGCGCCGCGGATGTACTACCATGGCTTCGCCGCGGTGCCCGAGTGGGCGCCGCCGCGCGAGGACCACGTGCTCTACTCGGCCGGCGTGCTGCGGGACGTGACCTACGCGGTCGGCAAGGTGCAGTACACGGCCACCGAGAGATCCGGGATCGAGCACCTCCGCCTCTCCTTCGCGGGCAGCGTCACGCTCGACGGCCAGCCGCTCGCCCTGCGCGGCGATCTCAGCGCCGAGGGGTACGTCGTGCGCGCGCTCGGCGGCGGTGACCAGGCGCTGAGCGTGCGCCACGATCGCCCGGGCGTCGTGGTGATCTCGGCCGGCTCCGCGCTCCCCGGTGACGGCGCCGCCCGCGAGGCGCGCGCCGAGGCCGGAGGCCCGGCCGCGGACGCCGGCAGCGACGGGCGACGGGCGGACGCCGACACCGCCGCGTCCCGCGCTGAGGCTGGCTGCACCTGCTCCGCCGCGGGCGCGGCCGCCAGCGAGGGAGGTGGGTACCTCGGGCTCGCCCTCCTCCTCCTCCTCCTGCTTCGCCGACGGCGCCGCTCTGCGCACGTCGCGCGGTGAGCGTGGACGGCCTTGCCATCCACGCTGACACCTCGCGTGCAGCTCGCGACCGCGATCGCGGATGGAGCGATGCCCGGCCTCCCGCGGCACGGAGTCGAGGTTCGGGGTTCGGGGGCGGCCCTCGTTCAGTCGATCACGCCTGGACAGGTCACCCGCGCGAGGTGCAGGGCGTTGTTCTTCTCCTTGCACTCGGGCTGGGCGCCGGCGCCGGCGCCGTCGTCGTCGGCGACGAACCAGAGGTCGAGCGCCCCGCTGGCGGGCTGGCTCCAGGCGCAGCGCACCGTGGTGCACTCGCCGGGCTTGAGCGCGGCCTCCGTCTTCCCGCTGCAGATGAGCTTGCCGCCGCTCTTCGGGTCGCCGAGGTAGAAGGCGCCGGAGAGCCCGCTCGGCGCCTCGGCGGCGCCGCGGTTGCAGAGCTCGGCCATCAGCACCCACTTGCTCGCGCAGTCGGTCTGCGGGTCGATCTGCTTGCTGCGGTGGGCGGTCAGGTCGAGGGCGGGGATGTCGCCCGGGGTGCCCTGCACGTTCATCCGGTAGCTGTTCCAGCTCTCCCAGCTGCCCGTCTCCTTGGCCGGGATGGTGCCGTCGTCGTTCACGTTGGTGATGTGGTAGGCGTGCTGGTTCCAGAGCGGCCGCGAGGGCATCCAGCGGCGGTCCGGGTCCTGGAGCACCTTGACGCCCCGGGTCGGCCCCGGGTGCGTCAGCTTCAGCTCCGCCTCGACGCCACTGCAGACGTCGTAGCCGTTCGAGGGGACCACCAGCTCGGCGTGCCCGTCGGCGTCGACGTCGGCGACGACCGGCATGTCGGTCCCCGTGCCGCTGCTGATGGGGAAGGCGAAGAGCACCTTGCCCGAGGGCCCGTCGTAGATGCGCAGCCAGCACTCGTCGCGGTAGACGACCTCGGCCTTGCCGTCGCCGTTGAAGTCGAAGACCGAGGAGCCGGTGATGCCCGAGGAGAGGTCCTGCGTCTGCTTCGACCAGCGGATCCCCCTCGCGCTGCAGCCAGCGGGCAGCGGGCTGACGTCGCACTTGGGGTCGAGCAGCAGGTAGCCCTCGCGCGCGGCGACCGCGATCTCGCGCTTGCCGTCCCCGTCGAAGTCCGCCACCGTCGGCGGTCCGCCATAGTAGGAGCCGATCTCGATGGGGCCAAAGACCACCTGGCCGCTGACCGGGTGGTAGGCACGGACCGTGGTGTTGCCGCCCCCGGGATCGGGCGAGGAGACGAGCACGATCTCGGGCTCCTTGGTCGCGGCGTCGAGCTGCGCCACCGCGGCGAAGCCGGCCCCGAAGCTCTTCACCGGCGTCGGGGTGAGGTCGGCTCCCGTCGCCCCGTCGAAGATGCGGTTGCCCGTGATCACCTCGGGCTTGCCGTCGAGGTTCACGTCCGCCACCACCGGGATGAAGCCGCCCCAGGCGTTGTCCGGCGCGTCGACGTTGAAGAGGGTGACCAGCTTGCCGGCCTCGAGCCGCAGCGCCATCGCGCCGTAGACGATCTCGGCAGGCCCGCTGCCGTCGAGGTTCACCAGCGAGGGGGCGGAGCAGGCGTTCTTCCCCTTGCCCGTCTTGGCTGGTGCGTCGGCGGTCGCCTTCAGGTTGCCCTGGTGGTCGAAGACGCGGATCTGGTAGCCGTCGTCGATGCCGACGATCTCCGGCTGCTTGTCACCGTCGAGATCGCCCACCGCGAGGTGGGTGCTGTAGTGCAGGCCGGCCTCCTTGACGAAGACCTCTGCGCAGGTCGCGCCGTCGAGGGCCACCAGCCGTCCGGCCAGGGTGATGAAGAGGAGCTCGGGCTTGCCGTCGCCGTCGAGGTCGAAGACCATCGGCGTCGACCAGACGTCCTCCTTGGTCCACTCGCAGCGCACCGTCGGCAGCTTCAGCTGCTCGGCCGCGAAGCCGGAGGACTTGCAGGCCGCGTCGTGGGTCCTGGTGCCCGCGCCGTAGGGCACGCAACGACCGGCCTCGCAGAAGCTGTCACCCAGACAGTCGTCGTCGCTCTGGCAGGGGCCGAGGTCCTCGACGCACGCCCCCTGGTGGCAGACGAAGCCGCTCGGGCAGGAGCAGCCACCGTCGCCGCCCCGGCCGCTGTCCGGCGTCGAGGCGCTGCTCCCGGGACACCCGGCGAGCAGCAGCGTCAGAGAGAGGAGGACCGAGCGGTCCCGTCGAGAGCTCATCCTGCACCTCCGCTCCCGCCCTGACATGCACGCGGCGGACCACCGCGCCGACGCTGGCAGCGAGCGCAACCAGGCCGCCTCGCTCGCGCCGTCTGCGAGCGGCGGCGCAGCAGCGGGGACAGCTGGCACGAGCGCCGGGTCGGCTGACCCCTCCTCCGCAGAGCCACCCCGCGACGCCGTTGCCGCGGCGCTCGCCAGCTGCCAGCCACCAGGCCGCGGTCGCGCCGCCAGGCCGCCGCCTCGCTCGCGCCGCCAGCCCGCGCTCGCGCCGCCAGCCCGCGCTCGCGCCGCCAGCCCGCTCCCACGCAGCGGCGGAGCTGCTTGAACGCATGGCGACACCGGCGGCAGGCGTGTCATCCTCTCGCGCATGGCCTCTCTGTCATCGCACGTCAACGTCTGGGAGACGTGCCTCCAGCTCCTCGAGCGCAAGGGCTTCAGGCTGCGGGTCACGCTCGGTGAGGACGAGACGGCGCGCTCGTGGTTCGCGGAGCGCGACGGCATCGACCTCCAGGCGGAGGACCCGATCGCGCTGCTCGGCCTCGCAGCCATCTACGAGGACCTCCTCCCCGCGCGGCGTGAGCCGTACTGGTGGTCTGCCCGGACGCAGCGCGAGCTGCGGCTCCGGGAGCGCCTCTTGCAGCAGGCCGAAGACGAGGAGCGCAGGCTGCTCCTGTGGCGAGAGCGCCCGGAGTGGCGCCAGCGGGTGGAGGAGATCTGGCGCGAGTGCGAGGGCGACCTCGCGGACGCCGCGGATCAGCTCGGCATCACGGTGCGCGTCCTCGAGCCGCTGCTCAAGGACACGAACCTCCTCGGCTGAGCGCGACGCGCGGCGGCGCGCACCAATTTGCCCTGCTTCATCGCGGAGCCTCCGAAGGAGGCGAGCAGGGCGAATTCGCCCTTCATCGCGGAGCCTCCGAAGGAGGCGAGCAGGGCGAATTGTTGGTCGCGGCAGCGCCGCACGAACGCCCGACCTGTGCGGCGCCGCTCCAATTCTCTCGCGCAGGGGTGGCAGCGCCCCAAAAGACAACGCGCCGCCGCGGCGAGTGTTTCCTTCTGCAACACGCTGCGCTGCTCTGGTTGCAACCTCGTTCTCACTCCTCGACGGGTCCGCTCGTGAATCCCGGCCCTTGAGCGCGCGCGCCGCGCCCGGCACGTGACGTGCTTCGCGGCGCAGCGGCAGCGACCGCCGCGCGTGAAACCATGCTCGTGCACCATCCGGCCGCGTCCTCGCGCGGGCGCTCGTCGTCACCACGCACCTCACCCGCACGTAGCCAGGGCCCGACGCGGCCTTCAAGGAGAGACTCGATGCGCACCCGCTCCACTGTCACCCAGCTGCTGGTCCCCCTCGCCACCTCGCTCGTCCTCGCCGCGGCCTGCGGCGCGGGCGGCGAGGGCGCCGAGGTCGACGACGTGATCCACGCCACCGCCGGCGCGCTCAGCAGCCCGACCGCGACGGCGACGGCGCCCACCAGCGCCGTGCTGCCGCAGCTGACCTCCACCCTGACCTACCTGCAGAGCTACGCCGACACGCGGCTCGTGGCGGGCTACAAGGCGGAGGTCCTCTACTCCAACAGCTCGCTCGGCACCACGAACGTCTTCATGCGCTACACCACGAACAGCTGGAGCAGCTGGAGCGACGTGGCGCTGAAGATCGACGCCCCCAGCTCGGCGCACCTGCACGCGGCGATCGCCATCCCCGCCGGCGCCCGCTCCCTCGAGTACGCCGTCTACGCCAGGGCCGCCGACGGCAGCCTGAGCTGGGACAACAACCAGCGGCGCAACTTCAAGGTCGAGGTCTTCCCCGCGCTCGCCGACGTGACGCTGGTCAACGGCGCGCGGCGCGTGCGCTACGTGACGAGGTTCACCTCCTGCGTGCTCCACTACGGCACCAACGGCTGGACCAACGTCAAGGAGACGAACATGAACTTCGACAGCGCCGCGCTCGGCAGCACTGGCGTGCGCATCTACACCAGCGACGTCGCCGGGCTCGGCGCCAGCGACCGGCTCGACTTCGCCTTCCGCACCAACGAGCACGAGTGGGACAACAACGGCGGCAAGGACTACTTCCACCGCCCCGGCACGATCTCCATCGACGTCTGGCCCAACGTCGACCAGGCGATGAACCTCCTCGGCGAGAACGTCACCGCCTACCGGAACGGCAAGTACTACGGCGTGAAGCCCATCGAGAGCCACCACTCCGGCTACTACACCTACGCCTCCTTCAGCGGCGTCGAGAAGGGCGACTGGACGTTCGTGCTCGACGTGATCAAGGGCGGCGCTCGCACCCTCGGCGTGTCCACCTTCCGCGCCGACTCGCCCTTCGCCCAGGCCAGCGCCAACACCAGCCTGCAGGTCACCACGACGCCGTTCTAGGCTGGGCCTCTGCGTCGTGGCCGCCACGCGCTCGAGCGTCTCGAGGTTCGGCGGGTCTCCGCAGGAGACCCGGTGAGCTCGCTCCTCGGCGGCGAGCCGCGTCCAGCTCCGCGTCGAAGCGCGGCTCGCGCGCCGGGCCGACCGGCTGCGCGAGCGTGTCCGCGCGCTCGTGTCCCGAGGTTGATGGCGAGAGGGTCAAGGCGCAGGTTACGCTTCGCCAGCGGGCGCCTTGGCCAGGAGCCGTTGAAGGATCTCGAGGTCTGGCGGCTTGCCGAGGTGGGCGTTGAACCCCGCGGCGTAGGCGCGACGCCGGTCATCCGGTTGCGCGTAGCCGGTGAGCGCGATCAGATAGGACGACGCGGTCGCGGCATCCTGGCGGAGCGCGTGAGCCACGGCGTAGCCATTCATCTCCAGAGGCAGTCCTATGTCGCAGAGCACGATCTCGGGGCGCGTCTCGCGGGCCATGGCGACGCCGGTAGGGCCATCGTAGGCGACCGCGGCCTGGTGGCCGTGCAGCGCGAGCGCCTCCTGCAGGCTGTCCGCTGCGTCCTTGTTGTCCTCGATGATGAGCACTCGTCTCCCGGCATGGCCCGGCAACACCACCGGCTGTGTAGCTGAGGCGGCGGCCACTCGCTCATCCAGCGGGATGCGGACCGAGAAGCGCGCCCCGCGCCCCGGCCCTTCGCTCTGGGCGCTCACCTGGCCACCATGCAGCTCGACGAGTCCCTTCACCAGCGCCAACCCCAGCCCCAGGCCGCCACGACTTCGATCAAGGCTGAGCTCGGACTGCGCGAACGGCTCGAACAGCCTCTCCAGTGTGCCGGCGTCGATCCCCTCCCCCGTGTCGGCGACCTCCAGCACGGCCTCGCCCTCGGTCCTGGTGAGCGACACCGAGACCTTCCCGGCCCGAGGGGTGAACTTCGCGGCGTTGCTGAGGAGGTTGCCGATCGCCTGGCCCAGCCGGGTCGAATCACCATCGATCCACACCGCCTCGTCCGGCAGCGCGGTGGCGACCACGTGACCCTCGAGAAGGGTGCGGTAGTCTTCGACGGTTCGGCGGACGACGTCCGCGAGATCCAGGCGCGCGCGTTGCAGGCGGACCTTGCCACGACTGATGCGGGTGACATCCAGGAGGTCATCGACAAGGCGCGTGAGGTGAGTCACCTGTCGGTTGATGACCGCGTGCGCCCGGCGCGCCTGCTCCCCTCCCGGCGTGGCGCGCTCGAGGATCCAGACGCTGTTGCGGATAGGGGCGAGCGGGTTGCGCAGCTCGTGCGATAGCACTGCCAGAAACTCGCTCTTGTGGCGATCCGCTTCGCGCAGCGCCTCCTCCGCCCGCCTGCGGTCCGTCACGTCCAGTCCGAACTCCAGCACCTTGACGACGCCATCGCAATCGGTGAACGGCTCGTCGTAGATGATGAACTCCCTGCCGTTGGCATGCTGCCACTCCCAGATCTGCTCTCTGTGCGTCTCGAGGACCCGGAGCGTCGGACAGTTCTCGCACGGCGCCTGGCGACCCGCGATCAGCTGATAACAAGGCCGGTCGGCCGGATCCCCAAAGAGCTCCTTGAACCTCCGGTTGGCGTACGAAACCGAATAATCGCGGTTCTGCAAGTAGACGAAGCTGGGCACCAGCTCCAGCACGGAGAAGAGCAGCTCCCGTTCCTCTTGGACTCGACCTGCTGCCCGCTCCTCGCTGACCTTGGCGCCATGCAGCGCCGTCCGCCGCTCGGTAACCTCGAGCGCCAGGGACATCACCGAGACACCTGACGGGCCGTGGAGAGCCACGTGGTACCACCCGCAATCGATCACCGATCCGTCTTTGCAGATGTTGCGGGTCTTGCTCAGCGCGCTCGAAGGACTTCCACCGAGCGCCTGCGCCATGGCCTGCTTGGCCAGCGGCCGGTCCTCGGGGTGAAGCCAGCTCGCCTCGTCCAGGCGCTGGCCGACCGCCTCCTCGACGGTCCAGCCCAAGATCCGTGTGGCCCCCTCCGACCAGCGCACGACTTCGCCAGCGGACCACTCGACGACAGCCAGGCTGGAGGCCTCGAGCAGAGGCTCCCATCGCTGGTCGGCGCCGCGCGGCGCCTCCGCCATCGACCTCTTCGTTCGTCTCCCCACGGCGGACCTCCGCGCATCGGGCCAGGTCGTTCCCACGATCTCCCCAACGCCCGTGCGCGCGCTTGAATGCCTGGAATACCGCTCACTCACACCGGCATCTAGCACGGGATATGCGGCGCGGCTGCCCCTATTCGGCCGCAGAGGCGCTGTCGGTCCGCCGTGCCGCCTCCGCCCGAGTCGCCCTCGGCCACGCTACAGGAGAGCTGTGACCTCGAGGTTGCACCTGGTGAGCGCGCCCCCAGGCTGGCGCGGGCTGGTGAGCTCGAGGCCCCTTGCCTTCTCGGTGCCTGGCCGCCGCTGCGGTCCTGCGGCGGGCTGGCGCATCCCTTGCTCCGTT
>JAKLHH010000248.1 GCA_022710245.1 Myxococcota bacterium | reverse complement strand
CTGCGCGACGAGGAGCCGCGCCAGCCGCCAGTGATCGGTGAGCCAGCTCGTGCGGTGCCGCGCGGGGTGCAGCGTCGAGAGGATCATCGTCGGGTTGAGGTCGTTCGGCCCGACGTAGGCGACCACCGCGTCCGGCTGCAGGCGCGCCACCTCGCGCGCGCGGCGGAGGACACACTCGGAGATGCTGCCCGGCAGCCCGAGGCTCACCACCTCGGCGCGCTGCCCGCGCGGGGCGAGGTGCGCGTCGAGGAGCCGCTCGAGGACGACGCCGGTCGAGGTGCGGCGCAGCTGCTCGCGCTCGGGGGCCTTGCCCTCGAGGGTGGTGAGGCCGAAGGCGACCGAGTCGCCGAGCAGGAAGACGCGGAGCGTGCCGGCGGGCTTCGGCACCTGCACGCGCGCCGGCCAGTAGGGGCCCTCGTCGTCGGTCAGGTAGAGACGTGTCCCGCGCGGCGCGCCGGCCGGGACGCGCGCGGAGAGGAGCAGCGCCGGCTGGCGGCAGCGGTACCCGAGGCGCACGACCTGCTCGCGCGCGGCGCGGAGCTGATCGAGGCGGCGCTCGAGCGGCGAGAGGTAGATGACGAGGTCGACCAGCGCGAGGACGAGGAGCGCGGTGACCAGGGTGAAGAGGAGGCGCTTCATCAGAACGGCCGCTTGAAGGAGTCTGGCAGGGCCTCCTCGGGCGAGCCAGCCCCGCCCGCGGGGCCGCGCGGCTCCCAGTAGCTCGTCGCGCCCGGCTCCCGGCGACGGCACAGCGGGTCGTGCCCGCGCAGGCGGCGGAGGAGCGCGACCGGCGTCACCCAGAGGAAGAAGACCAGCGTGAGCAGGAGCGTGGCGTTCACCACGCCGAGGAGCGCCGCGCCCAGGGCGAGCGGCCGCTGCACGAAGCGGAGGAGCGCCGGCCGCAGCAGCGCGAGGAGGCCGGTGAGCCCGCCCGCGCCGAGCGCGCAGCCGCCCGCGAGCGCCCGGCCGCGCGCGAGGAGGAGCGCGCTCGCCGCCGCGGCGAGGAGCGCGAGCGCGACCCCGAAGAGGCGGAGCTGCCTGGGCGTGGCGGGGGGCGGCAGGGTGATCATGTCAGTCCAGCTCGAAGCGCTCGTCCCAGCGCTCGCGCAGCGTGGCCGGGTCCTGCGCCTCGCGCTCGAGGAGGAAGCTGCCGATCGCGAGGTCATCCATCTCGGTCCGCATCAGGCCGCGGAGCGCGTCGCCAGGAGTGCGGACGATCGGCTCGCCGCGCACGTTGAACGACGTGTTGATCAGCACCGGGCAGCCGGTCCGCTCGCCGAAGGCGCGCAGCAGCTCGAGGAAGAGGGGGCTCCGCTCGTCGACGGTCTGCACGCGCGCGGAGCCATCGACGTGGGTCACCGCCGGGAGCTCGGAGGCGACCTGCTGGAGCCGCGCCAGGCCGCGCGCCGGCTCGCCCGCCGCCTGCCCGTCCTCGCGCCTTCGCGGGGCGCCCCGTCGCGAGGCGGCGACCGGCGCGGTCAGCAGCATGTACGGCGAGGCGCCCTCGAGCTCGAACCACTCGGCGGCGCGATCGGCTGGCACCGCGGGCGCCAGCGGGCGGAACGACTCGCGCCCCTTGATCTTGAGGTTCACGCGGCTCAGCATCTCCCGCCCGCGCGGGTCGCCGAGGATGCTGCGCCCGCCGAGCGCCCGCGGTCCGAACTCCATCCGCCCCTGGAACCAGCCGACCACTCGCCCGGCCGCCAGGCGCTCCACCACCTCGCGGAGCAGCGCCGCGCGCTCGAGCCGGCGGAAGCGCGCGCCGACCCCGGTGAGGTAGGCCTCGATCGCCGCGTCGTCCCAGGCCTCGCCGAGGAGCGAGCCGCCCTGCGCGTCGGGGAGCGTCGCCGCGCGCTCGTGGCCGAGGTGCAGGTGCCAGGCGGCGAGCGCGGCGCCGAGCGCGCCGCCCGCGTCGCCGGCCGCCGGCTGCACCCAGAGCTCCTCGCAGGCGCGCTCGCGGAGGAGCCGCCCGTTGGCGACGCAGTTGAGCGCGACCCCGCCGGCGAGGCAGAGGCGCGGCGAGCCGGTGAGCGCGCGCGCGTGGCGGGCGATGCGCAGGACGACCTCCTCGGTCACCGCCTGGATGGAGGCGGCGAGGTCGAGCTCGCGCTCGGTGAGCGGCCCCTCGGGCGCGCGCGGCGGCCCGCCGAGGAGCGCGGCGAGCCGCGGCCCGCTCATCCGCGTCGCGCTCACCGGGAAGTCGAAGTAGCGCAGGTTCAGGCGGAAGGAGCCGTCCTCCTTGAGATCGAGGAGCTCGCGCAGGATGAGCTCGCGATAGCTCGGCTCGCCGTAGGGCGCGAGGCCCATCAGCTTGTACTCGCCGGAGTTGACCTTGAAGCCGCAGAAGGCGGTGAAGGCGCTGTAGAGGAGCCCGAGCGAGTGCGGGAAGCGGAGCTCGCGAAGGAGCCGCAGGCGCCGCCCCTGCCCGTGGCCGATGGTGGTGGTCGCCCACTCGCCGACGCCGTCGAGGGTGACCACCGCGGCCTCCTCGAAGGGGCTCGGGTAGAAGGCGCTCGCCGCGTGCGAGAGGTGGTGCTCGACGAAGAGCACCTCGCCCGCCCAGCCGAGCTCGCGGCGGAGCTGACGGCGCATCGGCAGCCGCCGCCCGGGCCAGAGGCGCATCGCGGCGAGGAACGCGCGCAGCCCGCGAGGCGCCAGGGTGAGGTGCGTCTCGAGGAGGCGGTCGAACTTGAGGAAGGGCTTCTCGTAGAAGACCACCGCGGCGAGCTCGTCCAGGCGCACGCCGCCGAGCTCGAGGCAGGCGGCGACGGCGCCGGCCGGGAAGGCGGGGTCGTGCTTGCGGCGGCTGTGGCGCTCCTCCTGGCTCGCCGCGACCACGCGGCCGTCCGAGACCAGGCAGGCGGCGCTGTCGTGGTAGTAGGCCGAGACGCCGAGGAGGTGGCAGCTCATCGCGGCCACCCGGCTAGAAGAGCGGGTAGATGAAGGGGGCCAGCACCGAGGACTCGCCGAGGAGGATGAGGGCGCCGATCGCGAGGAGCAGGACGACGAGCGGGATCAGCCACCACTTCTTCCTCTGCTTGAGGAACTGCCAGTACTCGCGCAGCAGCTCGCCCATGTCCGTTCGCGCTCTCCGCGCCCTTGCTCTGAGCTCGGGGTGATGATCCCAGACGCGAGGGGCGGCTGTCCAGCGGGCGACCCTGGAGCGAGAACCCGTTGACCCGAGCGCCGCTCCTGCGGAATGCTCCCGGGCACCCGAAGGGAGTCGATGCCCGAGCCCGAGACGACCCTGGAGCTGCGCACGCTGGTGCTGGTCCGCGAGCTCGCCGACGGCTCCGAGCTCTGCGCGCCGGTCGCCGACCTCAAGCTCGCCAGCCACGGCCGGGACGGCGCCGCGCTCGCCGACCAGCGGCTCTTCCTCGAGGAGTACCTCCGCGACCAGCGCCCCGAGGTGCTGGCGCGCTTCGCGCTCCCGGCGGGCACGCGCCTCGAGGAGCTCGAGGTCCAGATCCCGCGCGACGACCTCCCCGAGCGCCTGCAGCTCGCCCAGCCGATCACCGTCTGCTGCGTGGTCCTGCCGCAGGGACGCGACCACTGGGTGCTGGTGCCGGCCCTCGACCACACCTTCCACATGGCTCCCGACGAGGACCTCGCGCAGGCCGTGGAGGGCGAGGTGCGCCGGATGGTCCTCGCGCGCGACCTGACCCCGGTCGAGTTCGCGCGCCTGCTGCCCCCGCGGGCGCACCGCCTCGAGGAGGTGGTCCTGCAACTCGACCGCTCGCAGCAGCTCGTCCCCGGCCGCGGCCGCGCGGTGCGCCGCGCCGCGCTCGAGCGGCGCCAGGCCGCCGAGGCCCGCGAGGTCCTCGACTCGGTCGGCGAGGCGCTCCACGGCAGCGAGGCGCTCCTCCGCGCGCCGCCGCTCGCCGGCCGCGACCGCGAGCTCGGCCAGCTCGCCGCGCTCCTCGAGGGAGAGCAGCGGAGGAGCGTGCTTCTCGTCGGGCCGTCCGGCTCCGGCAAGTCGGCGCTCCTGCGCGCCTGGGTCCGCGCCCTCCCGCGGAGCGTCCCGCAGGGAGGCGAGGAGCGGGGGCCGCGCCCGGTCTACTCGCTCTCCGGCTCGCGGCTGGTCGCGGGCATGAGCGGGCTCGGGCAGTGGCAGGAGCGCGTGCTCCGCGTGATGACCGCGGCGGAGAGGCTCGACGCGGTGCTCGTCTTCGACGACCTCACCGAGCTCCTCGGCGACGTGCCCGGCAGCCAGGTCGACGTGGCCGGCGCCATGCGCGCCTTCCTCGACGAGGGGCGCGTGCGCGTGGTGGGCGAGCTCGAGGAGGGCGCGGTGGACCGCTTCGAGCACCGCCACCTCGGCTTCCTCAGCGCGCTGCAGCGCCTGCGGGTGGAGCCGCTCACCGCCGCCGAGACCTCGGCGCTCCTCGAGGCGCGCGTCGCCTACGACGCGAAGCACGCGCCGCACCGCCCGACCCTCGCGCCGGCGGCGATCCCGGCGCTCCTCGAGCTGGTCGATCGCTACCTGCCCCACCGCTGCTACCCGGGCAAGGCCGTCCGCCTCTACGAGGAGCTCCGCTCGGCGCACGAGCAGAGCGCCGCGGCCGGGGCCGCGCCGCGGCTCGGCGAGCGGGAGATCTACGAGCTCTTCTCGCTGCAGACCGGCGTGCCGCTCTTCCTCCTGCGCCAGGACCAGCCGCTCAAGCTGGAGGAGCTGATGGCCGGCTTCCGCCGCCGCCTGGTCGGCCAGGACGACGCGGTCCGCCGGGTGGCCCAGACCGTCTGCGTGGTGAAGGCGCGGCTGCAGCCGGCCGGCAAGCCGCTCGCGACCTTCCTCTTCGTGGGCCCGACCGGCGTCGGCAAGACCGAGCTCGCGCGCTCGCTCGCCGCCTACCTCTTCGGCGACGAGGCGCGGATGACCCGCTTCGACATGAGCGAGTACATGGACGCGCTCGCCGCCGAGCGCCTGATCCGCGGCAGCGACCGCGCCGAGGGGCTGCTCACGCGGCGCGTCCGCCAGCAGCCCTTCTGCGTGCTCCTCCTCGACGAGATCGAGAAGGCGCACCCGGCCGTCTTCGACCTCCTGCTGCAGGTCTGCGGCGAGGGGCGCCTGACCGACGCCGGCGGCCGCATCGCGCACTTCCACAACGCGATCATCATCATGACCTCGAACCTCGGCGCCGCCGGCCGCCGCAGCGAGCTCGGCCTCGCGGCCACGCCGGTGCCCGACGCGCGCTACTACGAGGAGCAGGTCGCGCACACGTTCCGCCCCGAGTTCGTCAACCGCATCGATCGCGTCGTCACCTTCCACGCGCTCACCGCCGCGCAGATCGAGGAGGTCGCGCGGCTGACCGTGGTGCGCCTCGCCGCGCGCCGCGGCCTCGCCGAGCTGGGCGTCGAGCTCGCGGTCAGCGAGGGGGCGCTGCTCCGCCTCGCGCGCGAGGGCTACTCGGCCGCCTACGGCGCGCGCGCGCTGCGCCGCCACCTCGAGGACCACCTGGTCGCCCCCGCCGCCCGCCTCCTCGCGCTCTGCCCCACCGCCGCCGGCGCGCGGCTGGTCGTCGACGAGGGAGACGCGGGCGAGCGAGGGACGGGCGAGGGCCGCGACCCGTCGCTCCGGGAGAGGACAGGGAGCGCGCTCGCCGAGACGCGGGAGGGCTGGCTCCGCCTCCGCCTCCTCGGCGGGCAGCAGGCGCCTCGCGGACGCGGCGCGCGGGCCGCCTCGGCGATCTCGGCGCTCCGGCGCGAGGCCGACCGCCACCTGCAGCTCGAGGAGGCGACCGAGGTGCGCGACCAGCTGACCACGCTCCTCGCCCAGCTCTCGGCCGTAGGCGAGCGCCGCGCCGCCCGCGATCCGCGCGCCGCGCGCGAGCGCACCGAGATGCTCGCCGAGCACACGCGCCTCGCCGAGCTCTGGGAGCGCGCCACCGCCCGCTGCGCCGAGCTGCACGAGCTGGAGGAGCTCGCGATCAGCGCGCTCCTCGCCGAGGAGGACCCGGCCGCGCTCCTCGACGAGGCGACCCGCTGCCAGACGCGCTTCCTGGAGGCGCTCTACTACGTCCTCCTCGCGCGGCGGCCCCACCGCGACGCGGTCACCCTCCTCGCCCAGGAGCTCGACGAGGGGCGCGCCCTCGACCGCTGGCTGGTGCCGCTGCTCGAGTCGCTCGAGGCGCGGCGCTGGCACCTCACGCTCCACGCCGACGCCGGCGCCCGCGGCCCGAGCGACCAGTGGCCGGCCACGCGGCGCTGGGGTCCGCCGCGCGACGCGCTCTGGGCGCTCGAGCGGCTCGCCGAGGAGAAGCGCCCCTTCCGGGCCTGCCTGCTCCGCGTCAGCGGCCCCTGGGCGGGGGTCAGCCTGGCCCTGGAGGCGGGGCTCCACGCCTACCCGGCCGAGCACGGCGGGGAGACCCAGCTCCTGCTGCGGGCGCTGGCGCCGCGCGTGGAGCTCTCCGACGCCGAGTGGGAGCTGGAGACGATCCTCCCCGCGCTCCCGACGGTGATGCCCGCGCTGCGCCGCATGGTCCCGGTGCGCTACTACGAGACGGCCGCCGGCCCCTGCACCATCCTGCGCGACAGCTCGGCCGCGGTGCCGCTCGCCGAGTACTGGCGCCGCCTGGAGCAGGTCGGGGTGCAGGAGCTCCTCCACGCGCTGGCGCAGGGCGACGACCTCCCCTCGCTCTTCACCTACGCGCTCCCCGCGGCGCCGTTCAAGGTGACGCGATGAACCTCACGCTCCCCGTCTACGTCGCGCCGCGCAAGGACGGCCAGGTGGAGTGGGTCACGCTCGGCCTCGGCGCGCACACCACGCGGCGCGAGGGCCGCAGCGAGCTGAAGGTGCAGCAGGCGCTGATCGGCGAGCTGAAGCAGCTCCTCTCGAAGCTCGACCCGGGGGAGCTGGAGTGCTTCCAGCCGCGCCCGGGGATCCGCCTCGAGCGCGTGCGCCTCGAGCTGACCCTCAAGGGCGAGGGGGGCAAGACGAAGCTCACCGGCCGCTTCCCGCTGGTCCTCGAGCCGCGCTGGGTGAGCCGCGAGGCGCGGGTCGAGCTCGTCTACCACCCCGGCCGGCAGGAGGAGTGGTTCTTCCTCGAGGAGGGCGGCTCGCTCGAGGAGCTGGCGGCCGTCTACCTGCAGCGCGCCTGGGCCAAGCTCGAGGAGCACGAGGTCGCCGCGCTGCAGTCGACGGGCAAGGAGCGGCTGAAGGTCGTCTCCTTCTCGCTGCAGCCACCCTCGCTCCTCGACCGCCTCCCCGATCGCAAGCGCGGCCTCTGGGACGAGCTGCGCGCCGACCCGGTGAAGGGCGCCAAGCCGAAGAGCGGCGGCTACAAGGTGCTGCGCGACCTCGGCGTCGACCTCACGCAGCGCGCCGCCGACCTGGCGCTGCCGCTCGGCCTGCCGCGCTCACCGCAGCGCGAGCAGCTCGGCGTGCTCCTCGCCGGGCGCGGGCGGCCGCTGATCGTCGTCGGCGCGCCGCGCGTCGGCAAGACCACGCTCCTCCACTGCGCGATCCACGACCTGCTGCAGGCCGACGGCTACGGCGGCCACCACAACCTCGACCGCGTGCGCCACGTCTGGTCGGTCTCCGGCCAGCGCCTGATCGCCGGCATGTCCTACCTCGGCGACTGGGAGCAGCGCTGCCTCGACCTCCTCGACGACGCGACGCGCGGCGGCCCCCGCCGCGTGCTGCTGCTGGTCGAGGACCTGCACGCCTTCGGCCGCCTCGGCCGCCACCGCGCCAGCGAGCGGAACTTCGCCGAGGTCTTCCACGGGCCGCTCGCCCGGGGCGAGCTGGCGATGATCGGCGAGTGCACCCCGGAGCAGCTGCAGCGCCTCGAGGACGAGGCGCCCTCCTTCGCCGCGCTCTTCTCGCGCGTCCACCTCCCCGAGGCGACCGCCGCCGAGACGCTGCGCATGCTGCTGCGCGAGGCGCGCTCCCTCGAGGCCACCTACCGCATCGTCTTCGAGGCCCCGCTCTGGCGGGCGCTCCTCGAGATCGCGGCGCCGCTGCTGCCGGGCTCGGCGCTGCCCGGCAAGCTCCTCGACCTGCTGCGCGACCTGACGCGGGCGGCGCGCCGGCGCGCGATCACCAGCCTCGGTCCCGGCGAGCTGCTCTCGCTCCTCGGCCAGAAGACCGGCCTGCCGGAGAAGCTGCTCCGCGCCGACGCGCCGCTCGACCCGGCGGAGCTCGAGGCGGCCTTCGCGCGGCAGGTGATGGGCCAGCCCGAGGGCGCCCTCGCCGCGCGCGACCTGGTGCTGCGCCTGCGCGCCGGGCTCACCGACCCGCGACGGCCCTCTGCGGTCTACCTCTTCACCGGCCCGACCGGCACGGGCAAGACCGAGCTCGCGAAGTGCCTCGCCGAGTACCTCTACGGCGGCAGCTCTCGCCTGGTCCGCTTCGACATGGGCGAGTACTCCGACGGGGGCGCCGCCGCGCGCCTCTGCGGCGACTCCTTCCAGCCCGCCGGCGCGCTCACCGAGCAGGTGCGCCAGCAGCCGTTCTGCGTGCTCCTCCTCGACGAGATCGAGAAGGCTCACCCGGCCGTGGGCCAGCTGATGCTGCAGCTCTTCGACGAGGGCCGGCTCACCGACGCGGCGGGCAACGTCGCCGACTTCACCCGCGCGGTGGTGATCATGACCTCCAACCTCGGCTCGCGGCTGCGCCCGCCGCCGGGCTTCGCCGAGGCCGAGGGCGCGGCGATGCTGGAGGCCGCGCGCGCCGTGCGCGAGTTCTTCCCTCCCGAGCTCTTCAACCGCATCGACCGCGTGATCAGCTTCCGCCCGCTGACCCCGGAGAGCGCCCGCCAGATCGCGGCCAAG
>JAKLHH010000247.1 GCA_022710245.1 Myxococcota bacterium | reverse complement strand
GGCTAGGGAAGCTGCTCGCAGCTCTTGAAGCCGACGGCCTTGACCCCCTCCACCGACACGTCGACGCTGTTGCAGGCGAAGTTCGCCGGGCAGTCGGTGCTGACATCGCAGGCATAGTAACACTGGCCCCCGGCAGTGCACAGGCCGGTGCTGCAGTCGAGCCCGCTCGCGCACGTCGCTGGCGGCGTGGTGCCCGTCACGGGCGCGGCGCAGACCCTCTTCGGCGCCTTGCTCGCGTCGAGGAGGAGGGTGCAGACCCAGGCGCCCGTGCAGTCCTTCGAGCTGACGCACGCCTTCGGCAGGACCGGGTACGAGCAGTGCCCGCTGCTGCACTGCCCGAGCGGGCAGCGCCGCTGGTCTGCGAGCTTGTCACTGCTGCAGAGCGTGGCCGCGCCGCCGATGCAGCTCCAGCCGCTCTTGCCGGCGCACGGGCTGCTGTCGGGGTGCTGGTCGCGGCTGGCGTGATCCTGACCGCGGTCAGCCGGCCGTCCGTCGCCCGGCCGCCCGTCGCCCGGCCGCCCGTCGCCGAGCGGCCACACGTCGGGGCCGCCGGCCTCGCTCTCCAGGCGCACGCAGGTGTTGGTGCTCGGCTCGCAGCGCTCGCCGGGCGCGCAGCGCCCCTGCTTGTCGCACCAGGCCGGGTTGAGGCGGCTGCAGCCCGCGGCGAGCAGCCCGAGGCTCGCGAGGAGCGCCGCCCGCGAGGCGAGCGGCCCGGTCACCGGTCCTCCAGGAGCCAGAGCACCGCCCCGGCGATCACCGCCGCGCCGCCGATGCTGACCAGCGCGACGCCCGCCGGCCGCGTGTCGCGCACGTACCGCTCGTCGGCGGAGGTGGTGCCGCCGTCGATGGCCCAGAGCGCGCCGCCGACCCCGGCGAGGGTGACGCCCGTGCCGAGCGCGACCCACTTCGCCCAGCGCGGGGCGCCCCGACGCGGGTGCACCGGCGGGCTCCCGCCCTCGGGGAAGTTGGCCCACGCCTCGACCAGGTTCACGGTCAGCGTCCGCGTCTTGCCCGCCTCGAGCGCCACCTCACGCTTCAGCGAGCGGAGCCCCTTGGCGGCCACCTCCACCAGGTGCCGTCCCGGCGAGAGGATGGTGCGGATCGGCGCGGCGCCGGCGCTGAGCCCGTCGACCAGCACCTCGGCGCCAGCCGGCGTGGTCTGCACGCCGAGGATCGCGCGCGTGGAGAGGAAGACCAGGGACTGGTCGTGGAGCTGCAGCGTCGCCTTGCTGACCGCCTCCTCCACCTCGGCGAAGTTGCAGACGTCGCAGCGGCGGTTCACCTGCGCGAGGACGCTCCCGCCGCCCGTCTCGAGCAGCGTCAGGGTGAAGTCGTAGCTGGTCCCGTGCGCGCCGATGCCTCCGACCAGCGCCCGCTGCACGCCGAAGACCTTGGCCACGCGAGAGAGGCAAGGCCCGACGCCGCAGCCGACCGGGGCCGCGAGCTCGCGCAGCCGCGACCGGGCGAAGGCCTCGTCGACCACGCGATAGCCCTTCAGGGTCAGCGCGGTGCGGACGCGCTGCCGCACCGAGTCCGCCACCGCGGGCGGCAGATCCTCGAAGCGCAGATCGAGGACGACGAGCCCCTCGGCGCGCGGCGGCGCCGCCGCTCCGGTGGCGCTGGCGAGGAGCAACTGCGAGAAGATGGCGAAGGCCCAGGTCGGCCGCATCATGCCCTTCGAGGTCGGCCCCCCGCCCCGCACGCCCAAGCACCCTGCTGGTCCCCTGATGTTACCCCAACTCGCGCGGCCACGGGAAGCCCGGCCAGGTGACGCCTCAAGCGTCGAGATCGGAGAGGAACCGCTTCATCAGGCCGTCGAGCATCAGGTTGCGCTGCGCCTCGCTGACGCGACCGTCCCGGAGGTCGGACTGGAACTGCTCGTAGTTCGCCCGCAGCTCCGCGACGAGCTGCCGGTTGCGCCCGACCCGCCCGATGATCTCGCTGCGGTTGCGGATGAAGAAGGCGATCAGCGAGGCGCCGGTGGCGGCGGCGATGATGATCCCCAGCGGTCCGGAGAGGGCGTAGCGGAGCCCGATGCGCAGCGCGAGGATGCCCACCGCGCCGAGCGCGACCTTCTTGGCGCCCGCGCCGGACTTCACTTGGTCCATCGCCAGCGAGGCGATCTCGCCCGAGGCGATCACCAGCGCGATGAAGTTGCCGCGCCGCTTCTTGCCGGAGAGCTTGTAGTAGTCGTAGATCGCCGCCTTCAGGAAGGCGTCGAAGTTGGTGTAGAGGTCGTTCTTCTCTGCGGTCGCGTTCTCCCCGCTCATGGTCTCCCTGCCCGGGTGGTCTGCTTGAGAGTACACGGCGCCTCCCCGCCATGCCAGCCCTTTGCACGCTGGGCAGGTCGGGCCGCCGTCTTCCGTAGCAACCTCTGGAGCGACGCCCCGAGGCGGGGGAGCTGCCGCGACCAGCTCGTATAGTGTACGCTTGCGGCCGACCCATACTTCTCGAGGTAGCGAACCATGAGGTCCACCCTCCTCACCATCACCCTGCTGCTCCTCGCGCCGGCGGCCTGGGGCGCGCCGATCGATGACGCCGAGGCGCTCGCCCGGGGAGGCAAGTACGCCGAGGCGGAGGCCGCCCTCGGCAAGCTGAAGGGGGCGCCGCGGGCGCAGCTCGCGCTCGCCCGGGTCCAGCTCGAGCAGGGGCGCTACGCCGAGGCGGTGAAGACAGCGCGCGCCGTCGCCCGCGGCAAGGAGAAGGCGGCGGCGCTGACGGTGGCCGGCGAGGCGCTGCGCCTCTCCGGGCAGCTCCCGGCCGCGGAGAAGACCCTGCGCGAGGCGATCGCCGCCTCGGGGAAGTACTACCGCGCGCACGCGTTCCTCGGGATCGTGCTCCACGAGCAGGGCAAGGCCGCCGACGCGAAGACCGTCTTCGACCGCTTCTACGACGACTTCGCGGCCGACAAGATCGACAAGAAGTCTGCCGAGCAGCTCACCTACGTGGCGATGGCCTGCCGCTACACCGACAATTCCAAGGACAACTTCAAGGACGCCTACGACACCTACAGCGACGCGACCAAGGCCGACGCCAAGCACCTCGAGGCCTGGCTCGAGCTGGCCGAGATCTCGCTGGAGAAGTACGAGGCGGGCCACGCCGAGCAGCACTACGGCAAGGCGCTGGCGCTCAACCCGAACCGCGTCGAGGCGCTCCTCGGCCTGGCCAAGGTCAAGCTGGAGCAGTCGAACGACGTGGAGGAGGCGCGCAAGCTGATCGAGCGCGCGGAGAAGGTGAGCCCGCAGAGCGTCGACGCCGCCGCGCTGCGGGCGCACATGCTGGTCGACGCCGAGGAGTTCGCGCCCGCCGAGGCGCTGCTCGCGCAGGCGCTGCAGCGGAACCCGAACCACCTCTGGGCGCTCAGCGTCCTCGGCGCCAGCCAGTTCCTGCGCGACGACGGCAAGGCCTTCGAGCGCACGCGCGACCGCGTGCTCAAGCTCAACCCGCGCTACACGCGCTTCTTCCACGACGTGGTCTCCCTCGGCGTCCGCCAGCACCGCTACGCGGAGTCGATCGAGCTCTCGAAGCAGGCGATCAAGATCGACCCGGAGGACTGGTACTCGCTCGCCGACCTCGGCACCAACTACCTGCGGATGGGCGAGGACGCGAAGGGGCTCGACTTCCTGCGCAAGGCGTGGAAGGGCGACCCGTTCAACGTGCAGAACTTCAACCTGCTGAACCTCTTCGAGGACGTGCTCGCCAAGGAGTACACCTTCTTCGACAGCAAGCACTTCCGCCTGCGCGTGCACAAGGAGTACGTGGCGAAGATGCGGCGCGTGGTGGTGCCGCTCCTGGAGAAGGCCTACGGCATCTACCAGAAGAAGTACCGCTTCACCCCGAAGGGGCCGATCGTCATCGAGCTCTTCAACGATCCGGAGCAGTACGCGGTGCGCACCGTGGGCCTGCCCGGCCTCTCCGCGATCGGTGTCTGCTTCGGTCGGGTGATCACCTCGACGAACCCCTTCCTCCGGACAAGCCCCTCCCGCGACTACTTCAACTGGGGCCAGGTGCTCTGGCACGAGCTCAACCACATCTTCACCATCCAGATGAGCCGCTCGCGGGTGCCGCGCTGGCTCACCGAGGGGTTCGCCGAGCTGGAGCCGCCGCTCGCGCGCGCCGAGTGGAAGCGCGAGAACGACTTCGACATGTTCCGCGCGCTGAAGGCCGGGCGGGTGAAGGGCTTCGCGGCGATGAACACGGCCTTCACGCAGGCCAAGAGCATGGCGGAGATGGTGGTCGCCTACTACCAGGGGAGCCGCCAGGTCGACTTCCTGATCAAGGGCTGGGGGATGGACCGGATCGTGGGGACGCTCGCCGCCTACGGCCAGGGCAAGCGCACCGAGCAGATCCTCCCGGCGGCGACGGGCGTGCCGCTCGCCGAGCTCGACCGTCGCTTCCGCGAGGGCGAGCTGAAGCGGCTGGCGCTGTACGGGCGCAACTGGATCGTCGACCTGGGCGCGTACGGGGACCTCCCCGCGCGGGAGAAGGTGGCGGCCGCGCGGCCGCAGGACGCCGTGGCGCAGGCCGAGCTCGCCATCGCCCAGCTCCGCGCCGGCAAGGTGAAGGAGGCCGACGCGCAGGCGCAGAAGGCGCTCGCGCTCGACGGCAAGCAGCGGCTGGCGCTCTTCGCGGCGGCGCAGGGCGCGCGGGCGCGCAACGACGCGGCCACGGTGGAGAAGCTCCTCCGGCGGCTGATCGCCGCGGGCGGCGACAGCTTCGACGTGCGCTTCGAGCTGGGCAGCCTGGCCCTGGCGCGCAACGACAGCCGCGAGGCGCAGACGCAGCTCGAGGCGGCCAAGCGCCTCGACCCGGAGAGTTACAAGCCCTACCTGGCCCTCGCGCGCGTGTACAAGAAGACCGGCCAGAAGGACCGCCTGATCGCCGAGCTGAAGGGCTGGCTCGGCCTCGAGCAGCAGAGCTACCCGCTGGTGGAGCAGCTCCTCGAGCTCCTCGCCGAGAAGAAGGACTACGCCGGCCTCCGCAGCTACGGCCAGATGGGCTACTACATCAACCCGGGCTCGATCCGCCTGCACCAGCTCCTCGCCGAGGCGCTCTCTGCGCCGGCGCCCAGGCCCGAGCTGGATCGCGCCGTGTGGCACCTGGAGACGGCGCTCCTGCTCGAGCCCGAGAAGCCCGCGCCGCTTCACGTCCAGCTCGCGCGCGTCCACCTGCAGCGCAAGGACCGCGGCAAGGCTCGCGCGGCGGTGCAGAAGGCGCTCAAGGCGGACCCGGGCAGCGCCGAGGCGAAGGCGCTCCAGCAGCAGCTCTAGGTTCCTCGCCTTCCGTCTCTCTCCCCTTCCTACGCTCCTGGCGCTCGCCGAGGGTCCGCGGGCCGAGTCGGCCTCGCATCGAAGGAAGGGAAGGAGAGGAGACCTGGGGCGCGACGATAAAGAAGAGGAGGGTGAAGAAGAGGAGGGAGAGAGAGCTAGAACCTGAGCCCGAGCCCGAGCCCGCCGCCCGTCGGCCCGACCGCCGGCGCGACCATCCATCGAGTGGGCGAGGACCGGCGCGTGAAGGTCGAGCGCTCCTCGGGCTGCTGCTCGTCGGCCGTCGGCTTCTGGATGTACGCCTTCCAGTAGAAGATGCCGGTCACCACCGCGGAGACCGCCGTCAGCGCGACGAAGACGTTGGTCAGCGTGGCGAAGGTGTGGCCGCTGTCGCAGGCGCTGGCGATGGCGCTCGCGTCCCCCTTCGCGCTGCCCGTCACCTCGCAGACGTCCTCCACGCCACGGCCGAAGAGGCTCCCGTCCGGCCCCTTGTACCCGTTGATGGCGGCTTCCTTGTCGCTCTGCTTGTTGAGCACCGTGACGCCGGTGCCGACGATGGCCGCGCCGAACCCGACGGTGAGGGCCGCCATGGTCCAGAAGGCGGCCTTCCAGCCGGTGCGCGAGCCCACGCCCTTGGGCGTCACCAGCGGCTGCGTCGCGGGGGGCTGATCACCGCCCTCTGTCTTGAGCGCCTCGAGCTGCGCCTCGATCTCGGTGGTCTGCCCTCCAGCGACGACGACGTTCTGCACCCAGGGGCGGTAGTGCTCCTTCGTGACGCGCACCTCGTAGGTCCCTGGCTTGAGATCCGGGATCACCAGCCCGCCAGGCTGGGTCTCTCCCATCTCGCGGGCGGAGACCTGGACGGTCGCGCCGGCGACGCTGGCGCTGACCCGCAGCGAGCCGCGCGCGCCGGGCAGAAAGCTGCGCGTCAGGCGCTCGATGAGCGCCCGGGGATCCGCGACCTCGGCGCCGGAGACGCTCTCGCTGATGAACTTCTCCACCGTCGCGCTCGGCACGTCGAGGAGCTTGATCGTCAGGTGGTAGCTCGAGCCGCTCTTCTTCAGCGAGCCCCAGAGGAGCTTGCCGGCCTGCAGGCTGCGCCCCACGCGCGCCATGCAGTCGGGCTTCTCATCGACGCACCCGAAGACCAGCTTGATCTCCTCGAGCGTCTTGCCGAGCACGAGCTTGAAGCCCGGCGACTGACGCACCTGCGCCTTCAGCGCCTCGGCCACGCGGGTGGCCGACTCCGGCGGTGCGTCGAGGGGCTCGATGCCCAGCACCGCGATCTTCGTCTGTGCAAGCGCCGCCCCGCTGCCCATCCAGAGGAGCAGCGCGAGGGAACCGAGGGCCATCCTTCTCATCGGATCTGCCTCCAGGTGTCAGGCAAGGGGATTATAGCGACAGAGCTCGGCGAGCTACAAACGGAAAGCTGGTTGGCATACACTCTGCTTCGTGACCGACCAGCGCCCCATCCGGCTGCTCCTGATCGAGGACCAGCCGACGATCCTGGAGAAACAGCGCCGGCTCCTCGAGGGCTTCCCCCAGCTGGAGATCGTCGGCAGCGCGCGCGACGGGCGCACCGGCCTCGAGCTGATCCGCGCGCTGGAGCCGCAGGTGGTCCTCCTCGACCTCGGGCTCCCGGACCTCGACGGGCTGGAGGTGGTGCGCGAGGTGAAGGCGCGGCAGCCGGCGGTGGAGATCCTGATCTTCACCATCTTCGAGGAGGAGGCGCGAGTCCTCGAGGCGGTCCGCGCCGGGGCGAGCGGCTACCTGCTGAAGGGGACCCCGGCGGAGCGCATCGTCGAGGCGATCGGCGAGGTGAGCCGGGGGGGCAGCGTGATCCAGCCGCAGCTCGCCCGCCGCTTGCTGCGCCACTTCCAGACCGAGGCGGCGAGCACCTCCGCCTCCGCGCTCACCCCGCGGGAGACGGAGATCCTGCAGCTCATCGCCCGCGGGCTCTCGAACCGCGACGCCGCCGAGACGCTCGGGCTGAGCCGCGCCACCGTCCGCACGCACCTCGAGCACATCTACGCGAAGCTGGAGGTCTCCAACCGCACGGAGGCCGTCACCGAGGCGATCCGGCGCGGCATCATCGAGCCCTGAGCTCGACGCTGGCCTCATCTGCCGGCTAGATCCCCCCCGTGACCATCAGGTTGCTCCCGGTCACGTAGGACGCCTCGCGCGAGCAGAGGAAGAGCACAGCCGCGGCGACCTCGCCCGGCTCGGCGAAGCGCTTCATCGGCACCTCCTCCCGCATCGCGGCCAGGCGCTCCTCGGGGAGCCCGCGCAGGAGGTCGGTCATCACGAACCCCGGCGTGACGCAGTTCGCGGTGATGCCGCGGGTGGCGACCTCGAGCGCGAGCGAGCGGGTCATGGCGATCAGGCCGGCCTTGGCGGCGGCGTAGTTGGCCTGGCCGGGGAGGCCGCGCAGCGCCGACGGCGAGGAGACGTTGACGATGCGGCCGTAGCGCGCGGACATCATCGCGCGCACGGCGAGCTTGCAGGTGTGGAAGGCCGCCGTCAGGTCCACCGCGAGGACCTGGTCCCAGCTCTCCCGCGGCATCAGCCCGAGGAGCGCGTCGCGGCGGATGCCCGCGTTGTTGACCAGGATCTCGAGCGGGCCGTCGAGCCCGGAGAAGAACGCCTGCACGGCAGCTGGATCGGCGACGTCGAAGCGGTGCAGCGAGAGCCGCCCGGCGAGCGGACCGCAGCTCTCCTGGAACGCGCTCGCCGCGGCCTCGTCGGCCACGTGGGTCGCGCGCACCGTCGCGCCGGCCTCGAGGAGCGCGCGGGTGATCGCGGCGCCGATGCCGCGGGTGCCGCCGGTCACGACGGCGCGCTGGCCGCTGAGGTCAGGGCTGGACACGAGTGGCTCCCTTCGCAGGGACGAGGCCGGGGGCCTCGTCGAAGAGCTGCGCCGCGGGCAGCGCGAGGCAGCGATCGCCGGCCTTCTCGACCCCGAGCTCGGCGATCCACTGCTTGATCCGCCCGGGGAGATCCCTCTTCAGCGAGAGGACGAGCGAGCGCCCCGCGCGGGTGGTGAAGAGGACGCGCCCGATCGGCCCGGCCTTCACCTCGAGGTTGCGCTTGCCGACGGTGCAGCCCGAGCCGAGCTGGACGCCGTCGATGAAGCAGGACGGCGGCGGCGCGAGCGGGCTCTCGACCACGGCCTTGAGATCGAAGTAGCCGGGGCTCTTCAGACGCTCGCGGGCGAGCAGGCCGAGGCGATAGCCGAGGACCACGTAGGGGCCGAGGTGCCCGTGGAACTCCACCACGCGCGTCTTCAGCGGCGTCACCACCTTGACCGGGCCGTCAGGGCGGTCGTGGGTGGAGTCGGCGCGCGCACCGCCGGACCCGAGGGTCAACGCGGCGATGAGCGCGAGCATGCGCGGGATGGACCTCGTGCGCGGGATGGACCTCGTGCGCGGGGTGGACCTCGCGCGTGGGGTGGACCTCGTGCGTGGGGTGGACCTCGTGCGTGGGGTGGACCTCGTGCGTGGGGTGGACCTCGTGCGCGGGGTGG
>JAKLHH010000246.1 GCA_022710245.1 Myxococcota bacterium | reverse complement strand
CGGCGGAGAGCATCACCGTGGTGGGGAACTGGTGGTGCGGCGTGAGGAAGACGGCCCGCACCGCTCGCCGCCGCAGCTGCTCGCGGAGCAGGTCGACCCGCAGCCCCGAGCCGTCCACCGGGATCGGCAGGAGGCGCGCACCCGCCGCGCTGAAGACGTCCCAGGCGGCGAAGTACCCCGGGTCCTCCACCGCGACGAGGTCGCCGGGTCTGATCAGCGTGCGGGCGATGAGGTAGAGCGCCATCTGGCTGCCGCGCGTGACCATCAGGTCGGCGGGCGTCACCTGGAGGCCGCGGGTGAGCGCGAGCATCGAGGCGAGCGCGGTCTCCAGGCGGGGCAGCTGCTCCGAGCTGTAGCGGTCGTACTCGAGCACCGCCTGCGCCTGCTGCCGCAGCGTGCGGCGGAACGCGCGGGCGAGCTCCAGCGCGGGCGCCAGGCGGACATCCGGCACGCCGAAGTCCCAGAGCAGGACCTCCGGCGCCAGGCGCGCCAGCTGCCGCCCCGGGGGCCGCGGTGTCAGCTCGAAGCCGAGGCGTGCCCGCCGCTCGCGGGCAGCGCCGGGCTGCAGGGGGAGGGCGGCCGGGAGCTGCTCGGAGACGAAGGTCCCCCGGGCCGGCGTGGTGGTGATCCAGCCCTCCGCCGCCAGCTCCTCGTAGGCGGCGAAGACCGTGTTGCGGCTGAGCCCGAGCGACCTCGCCAGCGTGCGGCTCCCGGGGAGCGCCGCGCCCGGCGGCAGGCGGCCCTGCCGGATCTCGGCGGTGACGGCGCTGGCGATCTGGGCGACGAGGGGGGCTCGTGACGCCGGGTCGAGGCTGAGGCTGAGCTCGCCCCTCATCGCAGAGCCTCCGCAGGAGGCGAGCAGGCGAATTGGAGCGGCGCCGCCCAGGTCGGACGGTCGAGCGAAGCTGCCGCGACCAACAATTCGAAGCGAGCCAAGGTGGCCCAATGAATATCTATAAGCTGGCCCTTTTACAAGGGCCAGCCATGGAGTACAGAGGGAGCTGGCAGCGGCGTCGGGCACGCGTCCAGGAGCGTCGCCATGGAGAGCAGAGACCGCAAGAGCACCCCCGTCAGGACCCTCGTCCTCCTCGCCGCCCTCGCGCTGGCGCCCGCGTGCACCGAGGCGCCAGCCAGCAGCGTCGACAGCACGCCGGAGCTCGGCGCCGCGGACCTCACCCCGCGCGCCGACGCGGGCCCGGCGCCTGACCTCCACCCCCTCGTCCCTGAGCTCCTCTTCTACACGCGGAGCTCGCCCGAGGCGCCCTGGACCGCCACCAAGCGCAGCTTCTGGGGCGACGAGGTCGCCGTGCGGCTGCGCGGCCTCCCGCCAGGGGAGGTCACGGTCAGCGCGAGCACGGGCCCCTACCGGGCCGCCGCCACCTTCCGCGCCACGGCCGACGGCACGCTCGACCTCTCCACCACCGCGCCGCTCTCCGGCAGCTACAGCGGCGTCGACGCGGACGGCCTCTTCTGGTCGGCGGTGAAGCGGAGCGACGCGGTCGGGCTCGCGGACTACCCCATCGCCTTCACCGCCGAGGCCGGGGGCAAGCAGCTCGCCGCGGCCACGCTCGATCGCTACTGGGCGCCTGACGGCGCCACGGTGGTGCAGGTGAAGGAGCAGGGGCTGGTGGGCATCTTCGTGGCCCCGAAGGGGGCAGCGGCGCGTCCGGCGCTGCTCGCCTTCGGCGGCTCCGAGGGCGGCCTGCAGAGCGGGCAGCTGCTCGCCACCTACTATGCGTCGCTCGGCTACTCGTGCCTCGGCCTCGCCTACTTCGGCGAGCCGGGCCTGCCGCAGCAGCTCTCCAAGATCCCCCTCGAGTACTTCGCCACCGCGCTCGCGTGGCTCAAGCAGCGCCCCGAGGTGGACCCCGCCCGCGTCGGCGTGATGGGCGGCTCGCGCGGCGGTGAGCTCGCGCTCCTGCTGGGGGCCAGCTACGCCGACGTGAAGGCGGTGGTGGCCACGGTGCCGAGCGGCCTCATCTGGGCTGCCGCCATCGCCGCGGACCCGCTCCCCTCCGCCTGGACCCAGGGGGGCAAGGAGCTGCCGTACGTCCCCCAGTCCGGCGTCATGCCCACGGTGACCACCGACGCCAGCGGGCAGAAGATCTTCATCGAGGCACCGATGTTCCTGGGCGACGTGAAGGCGGCCTCGCCAGACGCGCTCGACGCGGCGACCATCCGGGTGGAGAAGACGAACGGGCCAGTCCTGCTGCTCGCCGGCGCCGATGATCAGCTCTGGGCCTCGTGCACGCTGGCCGCGGTGGCCTTCGACCGGCTGAAGTCGACCGGCCACCAGGCGACCCACGCCGACGACTTCCAGTGCTACCCCGAGGCCGGCCACAGCCTCGGCACGCCCGGCATCCCCACCACGGGCTCGGACAAGTACTACATGACGGACTACAAGATGTGGATGGCGCTGGGCGGCACGCCCGCCGGCACTGCGCGCGCGGCGCGAGAGTCGGACACCCGCATCCGTCGCTTCCTCGAGAAGAGCCTCGCCGGCAAGCCCTGATCTGGGTCAGTCCGAGCCCAGCCCGAATACCTACCTGCCTCGCCCCGCCTTCCCCCACGCCGCCCCCATCGGGTATGCTGCGCGCCGATGTCACCCGGCCCTCGCCCCTCAGCCTCGCGCGGCCCGCAGCCCCCGACCCTGCCCCGCTTCGAGCCCGAGCTCGCCGCGCTCGGGGCGGGCCTGGCGCTGGCCGGCGTCGACGCGCTCCTCCTGCGCCAGGCCCCGGCGTCGCTGCTCTCGCTCCTCGCGCCGGCGCTCGCCGTGACCCTCTTCAGCGCCGCGCTCCTCGCGCTCGCGTGCCGCCTGGCGCTGGCGATGACGCGCGCCCTCCGCCGCTGGGCCTGGGCCCCGCGGCTCGCCGGTGGCCTGCTCGCGCTGCCGGTGATCATCCCCGTCTCGCAGAGCCTCTTCCGGGGTACGGGCATCTCGGCGCGGTGGTATGCGCCCTACGGGCCCTGGCTGCTCGCCCCGCTGCTCCTCGGCCTCACCGTCGCCGGCGTGGCGCTGGCCGGCGGCGTCGGGCGGCGCCTGCGCGGCCGCCGGCTCCGCCTGCTCCTGACCCCCGCCGCGCTGACCGCGGCCGGGCTCGCCGTCTGGGTCGACCACAAGCTCTACCCGCACCAGTACGCGTACCTGCACTGGCTGCTGCTCCTCCTCAGCTGCCTCGCGCTGATGGCGGCCGGTTGGTCGCTCCTCGCGCACGCCGCCCGGCCGAGCCGCGCGCGCTGGCTGGCGCCCGCCCTGCTCGCCCTCTCGCTGCCGCTCTTCGCCGGGGCCGCGCTCACCACGCTCCCCTCGCAGCGGGCCCGCCAGCTCTTCGCGGACCGCACGCACGCCGCTGGCCGCCTGGTCGCGGTCTTCCGCGCGCTCCTCGACTTCGACGGCGATCGCTACTCGGTCATCTTCGGCGAGCAGGACTGCGACAACCTCGACGCGAACGTCCACCCCTTCGCGCGCGAGGTGCCCGGCAACGGCGTCGACGAAGACTGCGACGGCACCGACGCGCTGCCGCCGCCGCCCCCGCCCCCGCCGCGCCGCGCGCTGGACCTGGCCGGCTACCGGCGCGCGCTCCCCGGCTGGAGGCGCGCGGGCGACTTCGAGCGGGTGCTGGCCCGCACCGGGCGCTACAGCGTGGTGCTGCTCGTCGTCGACGCCCTGCGCGCGGACCAGGTCGAGCGCACGCCGGCCAACCTGGCGGCCTACCCTCGCCTGCTCCGGCTCCTCGGCGAGAGCCGCTGGTTTCGTCGCGCCTTCTCGACAGGCGCTGGCACCGACATCGGCATGGCCACCATCTTCACCGGCCAGCTCGACCCCTTCGACCCGAGCAACCGCAGCGTCTTCGCGCTCTATCGCAAGGCGGGCTTCCTCACCCACGGCGTCTTCCAGCGCGAGGTCGAGCGCTGGCTCGGCAAGCAGTTCGCGATGGACGGGCTCGACGGGCGCAAGGTGATCGTCAACGACCCCGGGCGGCGGGACGTGGGCACCCGCCCCACCGCCGGGCTGGTCACCGACGAGGGCCTCCGCTTCCTCACAGAGCACGGCGAGGAGCGCTTCCTCCTCTGGCTGCACTACTTCGACGTGCACGAGCACCACCAGATCGAGGCCGCGCGGCTCCCCGACCCGGCCCGCTACCGCGCCCCGCGCGGCAAGCCCTTCTACCAGTCGCTGGTCCGCTACACCGACGGGGAGCTCGGCCGCTTCCTCGACGGCCTGGACGCGGCGCGCCTGCGCGAGCGCACCATCGTCGTGCTCCTCGGCGACCACGGCGAGGGGCTGGCCGAGAGCCCGCGGCTGCCGGCGAACCACGGCGACGTGCTCTTCAACCCGCTCGTGCACGTGCCGCTGGCGGTGCGCATCCCGGGCGTGCCCGGGGCCGTGCTCGACCACCCGGTGAGCGTCGCCGACCTGCTCCCGTCGCTGCTCGACCTCGCGAGCATCGAGGCGCCGCCGATGCACGGCGTCAGCCTGCTCCCCCACCTCCTCGGGCTGCGCGGCGAGGAGCTCGCCGGCTTCCTCCACCCGCTGCTCATGTACGAGGCGAAGCAGCAGGCGATCATCGTCTGGCCGTGGAAGTTCCTCACCTGGCTCGACCGCGGCCTGGTGGAGCTCTACGACCTCGAGCACGACTTCGCCGAGGAGAAGAACCTCGCCGACGAGAAGCCGGAGCTCGCGCGCCAGCTCGCGCAGCAGCTCGCGGGCTACAAGCTGATCAGCGTCGACCGGCTCAAGCCCAAGCGCTGAGCGGGACGCGGTCCCCGCCGATCAGGCGCCCACGGGACGTTCGAGGAGCGGGAGCGCGGCCTGCGGGCCGAGCGCCTCGAGGAGCGCGCCCGCGACCCGGCGCGCCGTCGCCTCGTCGCCGGGGTAGTCGAGCTCGCGGTAGAAGCGCGTCACCTTCTCCAGCTCCTCGAGCCGCAGCCCCGCCCCGCGCAGGAGCTGGGCGTGCGCCAGGAAGACCAGCCCGTAGCCGGGGGAGACGTCGTCGAGGTTGCGGTGATCGAAGCCCCAGACCGCCGCGGTGAAGCGGAAGTAAGGGGCGACCAGGGCCAGCGCGGCGGGGCCCAGCTCGCCGAGCGCGCGGCGGAGCTCCCCGAGCTCGTGGAAGCCGGCGAGGCGCAGCATGCGCAGGAGGTACTCGGTCTGGAAGGGCGGCCCGCCCACCGCGAGCCCCAGCCGCTCGGCGAGCGCGGCGTCGAGCGCGGCGACCTCCGGCCCCTGCACGAAGCAGGCGAGCGAGACCGGGTCGAGCGCGACCTCACCGGCGCACGAGGTGATGCGCTGCCGCACCTCCTCGCGGTAGGCGGCGAGGCTCTGGCGCAGGCTGACGAACTCCGCGTCGGCGATCTCGATCAGGCCGGCGAGCCGCGAGAAGCGCCGCTGCAGGTGGTCCGGCAGCCCGGGCCGCGACTTGTAGCCGAGGTCGTGCTCGATCTCGGCCCAGGCGTGCTGCAGGATGGTGCGGATCTGCACCTCGAAGAAGAACGGCTGCGGCAGCCCGAGCGGCTCGGCGATGGCCCGCGGCGCGCGGCAGACGTAGTGGAGCGAGCGGTAGCCGAACTGCGAGGGGTCGAGGCGGCGCATCGTGTCGCCGGAGCGGGCGAGCTCCACCTCGAAGCGCTCCTCGACGAAGGACGCCACGGCCGGCAGGTCGTCCTCGAAGTAGGTGACCACGCGGAGCGCGACCACGTCGGTGACCTCGGCCAGGCGGGCGTAGGTGCGGTCTGGCCGCTGCAGCTTGGCGAGGAGGCTCTCGCGCTCCTTGACGCGCGAGGAGAGGGAGTGGAGCGCGAGCGCGCCGCGGCGGTGCACGGCGGCCAGCTCCTCGGCGAGCCTCGCCTCGCAGGCGTGGAGCTGAGGCAGGAGCGCGTCGTACTCGAGGACGAGCTCCTCGCCGAGGCCTCGCTCGGCCCTCGGGTGGCTGAGGTCCCCTGGCGGTGCTCCGCCTGCTCCTCGTGGATCTGACATGGTCACGGTGGCTCTCCTCTGCCGCGCCGCCGCCATAGTAAAGGAGAGAACCGCGCCGGCCGCAACCTCCGGCGAGGCACGCCGGCGCCGAAGATCAGCACGAGCCGGGTCAGCGCGCGGCCGGCCGCTCCTCCCCGATCAGCACCCCCGCCAGCGCGAGCCCGACCAGCCCGCAGGCGGCGAGCTCGAGGAGCGCCGATGCCCAGGCGCTGACGTAGGGCACCAGCGGAGGGAGCCGCACCGGCCAGCCGGCGAGCGCGACGAGGAGCAGCGCCGGCGTCAGGAGGCCCACCCCGAGGAGCAGGAGGGACGGCGCGCGCGGCGCGCCGAGGTCCCGCGCGGTCCAGAGCTGCAGCGCGACGAGGAGCGCGACCGCGAGCCCCGTCGCGAGGAGCGGCAGCGAGAGCGCGGGGTAGACGTAGCCACGCGAGAGCGAGGGCGGTCCGAGGGCGAGGAGCGAGAGCGCGCCCAGCGCGAGGCCGAGCGGCGAGAGGGCGAGGAGGATCCGAGCGGGCGGTGAGGCCGTGCGGGCGTGGTCCTCGCCGCGCGAGGTGAGCACAGCGCGGGCCGCCCGCAGGGCGAGCGCGAGGCCGGCACCGGCCGCGAGGAGCGCGAGGAGCAGGCGCAGGCCGAGCATCCCCGGCCCCGCCTGCAGCGGCGGCGGCGCGCCGGCGAGGAGGTCGGCGAGGGAGCGGCCGGCGCAGGCGGCCGGACGCTCGATCCCGAGGCGGTCGGCGATCAGCGCCGTCAGGTCGGGCATCGTCGCTGTCGCGCTCCTGCCCGCGGGCAGCCCCGGCCCGGCGACGCAGGCGCGCACGAACCGCACCTCGTCCTCGAGGTCGCCATGCCCCCCGCCGGCCAGGTGCCCGTGGTCGGCGAGGACGAGCAGCGTCCACTCGGGCTGCCGCACCTGCAGCAGGGCGGCGAGGAGCTCGTCCGAGCGGAGCGCTGCCTCGCGGTAGCCCGGCGAGAGGGCGCCGCCCCGGTGCCCCGCCTCGTCGACGGCGAGGGTGTGGACGAAGACCAGCGGCGCGCTGCTCTGCGCCTCCACCAGCACCTCCTGCTGCAGCTCGAGCGCAGCCTGTGGCCGCGCTCCGGCGCGCGGCGCGACGACGTGCGAGAAGGGGAAGGAGGCGGCGACCTCGCGGTGCGACTCGGCGATGGCGATCGCGCTCCCCGAGCGGCGCGTGACCAGCTCCGGCAGCGACTCCAGCGCCGGGCGCCGGAGCTGCGCCACGGCGAACTCCACCCCCGACTCGTTCTGCCAGGCGCCCGTCCAGAGCACGTGCTGGACCGGCAGCGAGACGCTGGGGAACCCGGCGTCGACGCGGAGCCGCAGCCCCTCGTTACAGAGCCGGGAGAGCGCGGGGAGCCGGTCGGCGGTCGCCTCGCCGAGACCGTCGACGAGGAGCACCCTCACCGGATGCAGCGGGCCGGTGCGCGGCGCCGCCAGCCGCGCTGGCGCGCGCGGCGGCCCCGGGCGGAACCAGGAGCGGATGAACGCGAGTCGTCCCTCGTGGGCAGCGATCCCGAGCGCGAGGAGGAGCAGCGAGGCGAGGAGGCGTCTCATGGCGCGCCGCGGATGATAGCACGCGCCCCGGCGGTCGACGCCGGCGCCGGTTGGGGTAGACTGAGACCGTCCCGGCGCCAGACCCGACCGGGGAGCGAGGGGGCGAGGCCGAGGAGGAGCCGTGAGCGAGCAGCAGCCGCCGGTGCGCGGCGCCCAGATCTTCGTCAGCGAGCTGCGCCTCAACGCGCGGGTCGGGGTGGATCCCGGCGAGCAGGGCGCCGAGCAGCCGATCGTCGTCGACCTCTGGGTCGGTCTCGAGGACATCGACCTGCCCGCCCGCAGCGAGCGGCTGCGCGACACGCTCGACTACGTCGCCATCGCTCGCACCGCGCGGCGCGTGGTCGAGCAGCGCCACTGGCCGCTCGTCGAGGGCCTGGCGACCAGCATCGGGCAGGCGGTGCTCGACCGGCCGGGCGCGACCTGGGTGCGCGTGCGCCTGCGCAAGCTCAACTGCCTGCGGCTCGCCTCGGCCGCCGGGGTGGAGGTGGAGCTGGGCCTCGACGACTCCGAGGTGCGCCCGCGGCCTGTCGGCGCCGACCAGGTCGCCGATCCCGAGGAGATCGTCGTGATCGGCGGCGGCGCGGCGGGCATGGCCGCGACCCTCTGGTGCTGGCGCCTCGGGCACCCGGCGCTGCTCGTCGACCCGGCGCCGGAGCTCGGCGGCCAGCTGCACCTCGTCCACGGCGCCATGCCCGATCTACCGGGGATGAACCCGATGACCGGCCGCGCGCTGGCCCGGCGGCTCTGGCGCCAGGTCGCCCAGCACGGCGGGCGCTGGCTGCGCGCGAGGGCCCTCACGGCGCAGGCCTCGAGCGAGGGCTGCCAGCTCCAGCTCGCGCGCGCCGACGACGGCGGGGAGCTCAAGGTGCGCGCCCGCACCGTGATCCTGGCCAGCGGCGTACGCCGTCGCGAGCTGGGCGTCCCTGGTGAGCGTGAGCTGGCGGGGCGAGGCCTCCTCGCCACCGCCGCGCGCGACGCCGAGCAGCTGGCGGGCAAGCGCGTCGTCGTCATCGGGGGGGGCGACTCGGCCTGCGAGAACGCCGTGATCCTCGCCCGCGCCGGCGCGCACGTCACGCTCTGCCATCGCCGCGATCACCTCTCCGCTCGCGAGCAGCTGGTGCGCGAGGTGAGCAGCCAGGCGAACCTCACGCTCCGCCTCGGCGCCCGGCCGCTCCGCTTCCGCGGCGCCGCCGGAGAGCTCGACAGCGTCGAGCTGGAGACCGCGCAGGGGACGGAGGTGCTCCCGGCGCG
>JAKLHH010000245.1 GCA_022710245.1 Myxococcota bacterium | reverse complement strand
CAGACTTGAGTCGCGGCAGACTTGAGTCGCGGCAGACTTGAGTCGCGGCAGACTTGAGTCGCGGCAGACTTGAGTCGCGGCAGACTTGAGTCGCGGCAGACTTGAGTCGCGACCACCGCCGCACTAGGATCTGCGCTCTGGCGCACGGATGACCGACACCCACTTCACCGGCGAGATCTTCCAGGGCACCTACCGCCTCGAGCGCGTGATCGGCGAGGGGGCGATGGGGATCGTCTACGAGGCCTCGCACTGCCGGCTCTCGCGCCGCTTCGCCGTCAAGCTCCTCTTCCCCGAGCACGCGGCCAACCCGCAGGCGCTCGCGCGCTTCGAGCGGGAGGCCGAGATCGCTGGCAAGCTCGGCCACCCGCACATCGTCGAGGTGGTCGACTTCAACCGCACCGACCAGGGCTGCCCCTACATCGTGATGGAGCTCCTGGTCGGCGAGGATCTGGCCGCGCGGCTCGATCGCCTGATGCGCCTGCCGCTGGCGGAGGCGGTGGAGATCGTACGCCAGACGGCCTCCGCGCTGCAGGCGGTGCACCACATGGGCGTGGTCCACCGCGACCTCAAACCGCACAACATCTTCCTCTGCCACAGCCCCGAGGGGGGCGACCACGTCAAGGTCGTCGACTTCGGGGTCTCCAAGATGGTCGGCCCGGGCAAGGAGATGACCCGCACCGGCGCGCTCCTCGGGACGCCCTACTACATGGCCCCTGAGCAGGCGCTCGAGCACGCGGAGGACGTCGACGCCCGCACGGACGTCTACGCGCTGGGCGCCATCCTCTACGAGATGCTCTCGGGCTCCCCGCCCTACCAGGCGCAGTCCATCCCGACGCTCCTCTACAAGATCGTGCACGACCCGCTCCCGTCGCTCGCGGCGACGCGCCGCGAGCTCCCCGCGGCGGTGGTGCAGGTGGTGGAGCGCGCGCTGAGCAAGCAGCGCGAGGAGCGCTTCCCCTCGATGCGCGCCTTCTGGGGCGCGCTGGCCAAGGCGACCGACCACCCGATCGCGGCCCTCGCCCGCTCCGTCAGCCAGCCCCACTCCCTCGACCACCTGGAGGGCGCCGAGGATCCCCTCGGCGCCACGCTGCCGCCTGACGAGAGCACGGCCGAGCGGGGCGCCACGCTGCCGGATGAGCACACGACCACGCGCGCCGCGGCGAGGCGGCGCCTGCTGCTCGTCCTGCTCGTCCTCGGTGGCGCCGGCGCTGTCGCCGTCGCTGGGCTGCTGCTCCTGCGCCAGCACACGCCGTCTCCAGTCGCCGCCCTGGATGCTGGCGCTGCGGCTCGCGTGACCGCGCCGCCCCTTGACGCGGCGCGGCCGCCTGACGCGGCGTCCATCCGCGACTTGCCTGCTGTGGAGCGCCGCGGCGTCGACCATCGTGCCTCGCCGGTCCGCGCGAGTCGCCCGGCGGTGCTCGACGTGGCGACCCTCGACGCGGAGGGGGCGGTGATCGCCGCCAGGCTCCTGATCGACGGCGTGGACCGCGGCCAGACCCCGGCGCACCTCGATGACCTGCGGGCCGGCCCGCACCGCCTCGAGGTCAGCGCTCCCGGACACCGCGTCGGCAGGCGACGCGTGGTGCTGCGTCAGGGAGCGAATCGCGTTACCATCACCTTGACGAGGTGAGGATGCGAACTGCGGTGATGGTGGCGGCGCTCCTCGCGGCCACCACGCTCCCGGTCCGTGGCGCGTGGGCCGAGGACGCGGAGGTGATCTACCGCCTGGCGCTCACCCGCTTCGCCCGCGCGGACTTCGCCAGGTCAGCGAAGCTGCTCGAGCGAGCGGCGGGGCTGGCCGTCGACCCGAAGCTCCTGGGCCGCATCAGGCTCCAGCTCGGGGTCTGCCACGAGGTGATGGGCAAGGTGGAGGACGCGAGGGCCGCCTTCCGCGCCGCCCTCGAGCAGGACCCCGAGCTCGCGCTGGAGGCCTCGCGCCACCGCACGTCGGCGCGCGCTCTCTTCGACAGCGTTCGCGAGGGGCTGCGCGGTGAGCTGGTGGTCAGCTGCGAGGGAGGGCCAGGCACCGCGTCGCTCGACGGCGCGGCGCTCGGCGCTGTCCCGCTGACGCGCCCTGTCGGGGTCGGCGCGCACCGCCTGGAGATCGCCGGCCACGACGGCGCGATCGTCTGGAGCCGCGGGCTCGTCGTCGGCGTGGGCAAGGTCGTGACCGTGAACGCGACCTGCCCCATCCCTCCCGCGCGGGTCAGCGTGGTGAGCGAGCCGCCGGGGGCCGAGGTGATCATCGACGGCGCCCAGGTCGGCGCCACCCCCTGCACCGCGAGCCTCCGGCCCGGCAGGCACCGGCTGCTGCTGCGCCGCAGCGGCTTCCTCGATCGCACCCTCGCCCTCGAGCTACCGGCCGGCGCGCGGCGCGCCCTCGAGCTGCGGCTCGACCCGCTCCCACCACCTCCCAGCCCCGCGCTGCCCAGCGCTCCGCCGCCGGCGCGGCGACGGGTCTGGACCTGGGTGGTCGGCGCCACCGCGGTCGCGTCGCTCGGCGCGGCGCTGGGCGCCGGGCTCGCCTCCCGCGCGGACCACAGCGCCTGGGAGGCCGAGTGGGAGCGCGGCACCGATCCGGTGCGCTACGAGGAGCTCCGCAGCTCGGGCCAGCAGAAGCAGCTCGCGGCCAACGTCCTCGCCGGCGTCGGCGCGGCGCTCGCGGTCGGCGCGGTCGTGCTCTACTTCCTCGAGGGGCGCGCGAGCCGCGAGGCCCGACGCCTGCACTCGCGCGGCGCGGCTCCCGGGGTGAGCTTCTGATGCGCGGCCTCATCGTGCTCGCCCCGCTCGCCATCGTCGCCTGCGTGCAGGACTGGAGCCGGCCCTGGCGCGACGCCGCCGTCGACGTCTCGCCCGCTGACGTGGTCCACCCCGACCGCGAGCCGCCGCCGCCGGCGGCTTGGGTGACGGTCCCGAACGGCGTCTACGCGATGGGCTCGGTGGAGAGCGAGCCCTGTCGCCAGGGCAACGAGCCGCGCCACAACGTGGCTGTCACGCGTCGCTTCGAGCTGATGGGCACCGAGGTCGGACGCGCCGACTTCCAGCAGGCGCTGGGCTACCAGCCGTCGCCCTCCGGCTGCGCGATGGACACCTGCCCCGTCAGCAACACCTCCTGGCACGACGCCGCCGCCTACTGCAACACGCTCTCGACGAGGGCCGGGCTGGAGGAGTGCTACACCTGCAGCGGCAGCCCGGCTCACTGCGAGGTGCCGAAGGAGCGCTCCGGCCACGGCATCCTGGCCTGCTCTGGCTACCGGCTCCCGACCGACGCCGAGTGGGAACGGGCGTACCGCGCGGGCACCACCTCCTCGCTCCCCTCGGGCCCTCTCGACGTCTGCACGGGGACCAGCGCGGCGAGCGACGGCTACGCCTGGTACCAGGCCAACTCCGGCGACCACCCCCACCCGCGGGCGACCCGCCTGCCCAACGCCTGGGGGCTCCGTGATCTGGGCGGCAACGTCGCCGAGTGGACGCACGACGGACCGGCGACGACCGTCGACGATCCTGCGATGGACCCCGTCGGGCCCGATCAGGGCATGTACGACTCGCGGGCGCTGCGCGGCGGATCTTACGCCAGCCAACCCCGTGAGCTGCGCGCCGCCGCCGTCCGCCTGCAGCTCCCCGACCTCCCGACCGCCGAGGTCGGCTTCCGCTGCGCACGGACCCTCCCGGTCGCGCAGCAGCTGGTCCTCGCCGAGGTCTTCCTCCCCTCGCAGACGCACCCGGCGTCAGAGTACGCGCTGGACCTCGACGGGCGCGGCCCCAAGAACCTGCTCGGCGAGGTGATCGCCTCTGCCATGTCGGTGGGCATCGATCTCGGCCTCAACTACCAGATCGCCGACGGCGGGCTGCTGCACCTGTTCGAGCTCAGCGGCACCTCGATCGTGGACCAGCCCTCGGCCACCCTGCAGTCCTTCCAGGCCAGGGACACCGACGACGATCACCACAACTTCGGCGGCGAAGCGGTGCTCGCCCTCGACCCCGCGACGAGCTTCGACGCCCTCCTCTCGGGGCCGCTCCAGAGCGGCCGGCTCCAGGCCAGCGGGACGCTGCTGCTGCCGATCCCGGTCATCCGCCCCCAGGATCCCATCGTGACCGTGCTCCTCAAGCGAGCCCGGGCGGATCTCAGGTTCTACGGGATCAGTGTGCTGGGGCGGATCGGCGGGGCGCTGCCCATGGACGCCTTCGAGCAGAAGGTGCTGCCGCAGATCGCGGGCGCGTTCACCTGGCTGCTCGACCCGAAGAACCTGGCCGTCACGCCCGAGCAGAGGAAGGCCATCAGCGACACCCTCGACACCAACCGCGACGGCATCATCTCGCTCGACGAGCTGAAGAACAACTCGCTGGCGAGGGCCATCAAGCCCGACATCGACACCGACGGCGACGGCACTCCCGACGCCTACTCGATCGGCGTCGGCGTCAAGCTGGTGCCCTGCAAGATCCAGCGCTGATCGGCCGCCAATGATGGCTACCGCGCCGGCGGCCCCTCGGGGAAGGGGTCGTGCGGCAGGCTCCCGCGCGGCGAGCGCAGGTAGACGAAGGGCGAGCGGTAGAGGAAGTTCGACACGCGCGAGGTGTAGATGTCCGCGTAGCGCTCCACCTGCCAGGCGAGGAGGCTCTTGTCGTTCCCCGCCCGCATCGCCGGCCCCCAGTGGCAGTTGGAGACCTCGCCCGAGGCCTTCGCCAGCGGCCCGATCCGGAGGTCGAGCGCCTCCAGCTTCGCGCGCAGCTCGCGGATCCCTCGCTGCCGCTCCCCCTCGCCCAGCCGGGGCGCAGGGCCGTAGCCGCCGCGGGCGCGCTGCTGCTCGAGGCGCAGCTGGCAGTACTGGTACTCGAGGGCGTCCTTCTCCGCCATCAGCGCCGAGAGCTCGCGCTGCTGCTCGGCGAAGGCTCGCGTGGCGCGGAGCTCGTGCTCGAGCTCGCGGAGGATCAGCGCCGTTCGCCAGCGCAGGATGCTCTTGGTCACGTGGACGTCCCCGAAGACGTGGTCGCCCACGTAGAGGATCTGGTCGCCGGAGAGCCCGAGGTACCGCTCCACCAGCGCCGCGTGGCCGCCCCAGAAGATGCCGCCGTCGCGCGGTCCGAGGGCGATCGGCCGGAGCAGCTCGCTCTCCGGGTCGACCTCGAGGAGCGGCCCGTGCCCGGTGAAGAAGTCCGGCTTGCGCGCGCTGACGATGACCAGGTCGAAGAGCTCGCGCCAGCGCATCCCGCCAGGCAGGAAGCGGTCGAAGGCGTAGTCCATCATCGCCCGCGTGTAGCCCCACTCGGAGTTGGTGATGAGGAGGAGCTTCTTGCCGGAGCGGCGCTGGTCGAGGAGCGCGAGGGGCGTCTCCGGGTCGAGCTCGACGAAGCGCTCCGGGCTGGCCATGATCTCGGCCTTCAGCTGCCCCTCCATGTGCGCGCGATCGAGCGAGCGCTTCACCTCGTGGTAGAGGTCGCGGTAGCCCATCACCACGTCGCCCAGGCGGCGCTCGTCGAGGAGATCGACGAGCTGCGCGTACATGCAGCCCTCGGAGAGCGAGAACAGCGTGTTAAGAAAGACGAAGCGCTCCTCGGAGAGATCGACGATGGTCCGCGCGTAGAGCTCCCGCTGGGCGGCGAGCTCGAGGCGCTTCGTGCCGTGGTAGACCTGCTTCGCGAAGCCGAAGCGGTTCGCCTCCAGGATGTCGCCGCGGTCGATGGCGAGGACCAGCCCTCGCTCCATCCTCTCCGGCTCGAAGCGCAGCTCCTCGACGGGCCAGCCGCGCTCGAGGAAGCTCCTGCGCAGGTGCTCGTAGGCTCGCCGCTCCCACTCGTCCTCGCGGTAGTGGATCAGCGTGTAGTCCATGTCGTAGCCGATCGCCTGGATCGCGCGTAGGTTCAGGGTGCGGTTGCAGAAGATCTCGCGCTCCGCGGGCGGGGGCACATAGAGGTCGGCGGTCATCGGGGCTCCGGGTCAGGTCGCCCGCCGAGTGTAGCACTGTGGGGAGTGCCCGCGCCGGTCGGCGCCGCTGGAGTCTGCGGGGAGGGGAACCGCGCGCCGTGCGCGCCGGTGGGGAGCGGCCAGGCCGTCTAGTAGGTCGGCGTGCCGCTCGTGCCGCTCGTGCCCGTCGTGCCCGTCGTACCGGTCGTGGTGCCCGTCGTGCCCGTCGTGCCCGTCGTGCTCGTCGTACCGGTCGTGGTGCCCGTCGTGCCCGTCGTGCCCGTCGTGCTCGTCGAGGTGCCCGGCTGCCCCTGCGTCTGCCCGGTCAGCTGCTGGTCGAGCGCCGTCTGGGTGGCATCTGCGGTGGCGGGAGCCTGGCAGGCCGGCACCGGCAGGTTGCCGAGGCCGAGCTGGGTGGCGCCGCCCTGGCCCGTCTGGCCGCCGGTGCCCGTGCCCGTCGAGCCGGTGCCCGTGCCCGTCTGGCCGGTGCCCGTGCCCGTCTGGCCGGTGCCCGTGCCCGTCTGGCCGGTGCCCGTGCCCGTCTGGCCGGTCTGGCTGCGGAAGACGACCCAGACCTTGCCGGTGCCCGGCTGGACCAGCTTCAGGCCCGGCTCGTAGACGCCGAAGTCCACGACGAGCATCAGGTCACGACGGAACTTGACGTCGATGGGCTTGTTCATCCCGTCGCGCTGGAAGATCACGTCCTGCGTCATGGCGGTGTGGGTGATGAAGTCGACGGGCTTGCCGGTCACGCGGTCGATCCGCACGACCTTGTAGCCCTCGAGCTGGGTCGCACCCGAGGCCGGCGCGAACGAGCCCGTCTCGGCGACGTAGAGGTCCGGCGTCGTGTTGAAGCGACAGCTCGCCTCGACGTCGAGCTTCGTCGCCGAGCCGTGGAACGTGATCTGCGCCGCGGCGTCCTGCGGCTGCAGGCTCTGGCTGAAGGTCTGCTCGAGGACCGGCTGCGGGCAGGGGATGTCGAGCGGCGCCTGGCAGAACATCGCGTCGGTGATCGGGCGAACCTTGCCGTCGGTGGGGTTGTGCGCGTAGTCCGGCCAGCCGTAGAACTTCAGCCCGCCGCCCACCTGGACCACGAAGAGGTCGTCCCAGTCGTTGCCGATGGGACGCGACCCGACGAGCTGGCCCGGCGAGAGCGTGGTGCCCTGGCCCGTGCCGCCCGCATTCTGCGCGGTGGTGCCGGAGGTGCCCGGCGTCGAGGCGGCGCCCGCGGGGGTGGCCGTGCCCTGACCGGTGCTGCCCACCCCCTGAGCGGCGCTCGGGAGGTTGCGAACGTCAGCGCCGTTGTTGGTGACGAAGAGCTGCGTCGGGTTCGCGGGGTCGAAGGCGATCCCGAACGGGTTGCGGAAGCCCCACGCCTCGATGCGGAGGTCGGTGGTCGGGTTCTGCGCGTCCGGGTTGAAGGAGTAGATGGTGCCGTTGCCCGCGATCATGCCCTCCTGCGGCGTCGTCGGGGTGGCGCCCGGCACCCTGGTGTTCTGGCCGATGTCGCCCGAGTTGAACGCGTGGTAGGGCGCCGTCACCGCCCTCGACTCGGGGCTCGAGCTCAGCGGGTTGGCGCTCGTGTAGCTCGTGCTGTTCAGGCGCAGGTCCGTCGGAGCGAAGTCGTGGAACATGGGAGCCTTCGAGAGCCAGCCGGTGATGAGCTGGTTGTCCGGTCCGACGACGCCGGAGTTGGTCGCGTTGCCGATGGAGAAGTGGGCGCGGCCGGCCTGGTCGAAGGCGATATCGCCGAGCGGCTTGTCGCCCGCGGACGGGAGGTTCGTCACCAGGGTCTGGAACCCACAGAGCGTGACCTGGCCGGTCGAGCCGGTCCCGGTTCCGCCGGTGCCGGTCCCGCCGGTGCCCGTTCCACCGGTGCCTGTTCCACCGGTGCCTGTTCCACCGGTGCCCGTTCCACCGGTGCCCGTTCCGCCGGTGCCCGTTCCGCCGGTGCCCGTTCCGCTGCTGGTGCCGCAGAGCGTGGTCTGCACGCCGTTGCTCACACCGGTGACCACCGCGGTCCCGTCGAAGCCGACCGTGCCGGTGATGGTGCCGCTGACCGTGCCGGTGCTCCCGGTGATGGTCCCGCTCGCATCGATCTTGCCGTTGCCGCTGATGGTGCAGCCGGTGGCGGTGGCCGTGCCGGCCGGCGTGCTGATGGTCATCGTCCCGGTCGCGCCGCTGCTCGCGCCACCGGCGCTGGTGCCCCCGGTGCTGCCCGCGTTGCTCGCGCCGGAGCTCGATCCGGCCGTGCCGCTCGAGCTGCTGCCCGTGCCGCTGCCCGCGCCGCCCGTCGCCGCCTGGAAGCCGGCCGGCGTCATGCAGCCCGCGCGCGGCTCGGTGGCCTGCTGGCCGGTCTGCCCGGTCTGCCCCGGGGTCTGGGTCTGCTGGCCCTGCTGGCCCGCCTGCGCTTGCTGCTGGCTCGCAGCCAGCTCCGCGTCCTCGCCGACGCGGATGCGCGAGATGGCCCCTACCTGCCAGCCGTTGGCGCCGAGCTGGCGGTGCGCGATGTAGAGCCAGCCCGCGTGATAGGTGACGTCGCTGATCGGGCCGAGCATCATCCCCTGCGTGAGATCGCTGGCGTCGATGATCACCCGCGTCGTGCCGTCGGCGAGGATCTCCTTGATCCGCGGCACCGTCGGCTGTGAGTCAGGGGTCGCCGCCGGGAGGCCCGCCTCGCTCACCCAGATGCGAGTGCCCGAGGTGGTGAGCGAGGTCGGGAAGTCGAGGCCGCCCGCCAGGCGGCGTAGCTGCAGGCCTTGCGGCAGCTGAACGTTCAGCTGCGTCGTCATCCCACCTTGATTGGGCCCGCCGCTCTGCCCGCCCGTCGGGGTCGTCGGGGTCGTCGGCCCGGCGTCGGGCGAAGTCTGGGCCTGGCTGCCTTGACCGCTGTCGCCG
>JAKLHH010000244.1 GCA_022710245.1 Myxococcota bacterium | reverse complement strand
CGACCGCGCCCGCCGCGCGCGCCTCGTGAAAGAAGCGCTCGCGCTGCACCGAGGTGCTGCAGGAGCGCTTGAGGACCTTGATGGCGAAGCGGCGGCCGATCACCGCGTGGCGCGCCTCGTAGACGGTGCCCATGGCCCCGCGCCCGATCTCGCGCAGGACCACGTAGCGGTCGCCCAGGGTGCTGCCCACCAGGCTGGAGGATGCCTCGCTCATGCGGTCCCCTGAGGCTATCCTCACCGCCGGGCCTCTGTCGAGCACCCTCTCCGCCCCCCGGCCGCCGCCGGAGCGCGGCGGGGCGCGTCCCCTTCCCCTCACCACCGCCCACCACCGCCTCCTCCTGTACACTCCCCAGCCTCTGTACTAGACTGGCTGCAGCCGGAAAGCGCCGTGATCGAGCGGATCGGAAACTACCGGATCACCGACGAGATCGGCAGCGGCGGGATGGCCGTCGTCTACAAGGGGATCCAGG
This sequence comes from Myxococcota bacterium, assembly GCA_022710245.1. The sequence goes on along the minus strand of JAKLHH010000244.1, from coordinate 8,344 downwards.
AGTCCCTGCAGCGGACGGTGGCCATCAAGGCGCTGAAGACGTCGGTCTCCACCGATGAGAACGTGGTCGCGCGCTTCGAGCGCGAGGCGACGAGCGTCGCCTCGTTCCAGCACGAGAACATCATCACCGTCTACGACTTCTTCCGCGACCAGGGCGCGCTCTTCATCGTGATGGAGTACGTCGAGGGGATCGACCTCTACGACGTGCTCGACCGCATCAAGCTCCTGCCCAGCGACGTGGTGGCGATCATCAGCCTGCAGGTCGCGCGCGCGCTCGACTACGCGCACTTCCGCGGCGTCATCCACCGTGACGTGAAGCCGGCCAACATCATCATCTCCAAGCTGGGGACGGTGAAGCTCACCGACTTCGGCATCGCCCGCACCGAGGCCTCCGACCTGACCCAGGCCGGGGTGGGGCTCGGCACGCCCGCGTACATGTCGCCCGAGCAGATCGTCGGCGACCGCCTCGACCACCGCAGCGACCTCTTCTCCCTCGGCATCGTCATGTACCAGATGATCACGGGGCAGAAGCCGTTCGTGGAGGACGAGCAGCGCTCGGCGATGCAGAAGATCCGCAACGACACGCCGCCGCCGCCGCGCGCGCTCAACCCGAAGATCGACCGCGACCTCGACCGCATCATCCAGCGGCTGATGGCGAAGCTCCCCGACGACCGCTTCGCCTCCACGCAGGACCTGGTGATCGCGCTCGAGCAGTACCTCGCCTCGCAGGTGAACCAGAACTACCGCGCGCGGCTGCTCGTCTACCTGAAGGAGCAGTGCATCTTCAGCGACGACGAGACGAAGGCCACGCTGCACCCGGCGCTGATCGGCGACTACCTGGGGCGGCGCACCCGGCTCCGCATCCGGCGGCGGGCGCGCTGGCCGCTCGCGCTCCTCGCGCTGGCCGTCACCCTGAGCGCGGTGGGCGTCATCGTGCACAGCGAGGTGCGTCGGCGGAGGCAGCTCCGGATCCCCCCCCCGGCGTGCGTGGCGCAGAAGGTGGCGGAGGAGGGCTTCCTCCGCGTCCTCGCGCACCCCTGGGCGCACGTCGAGGTGGACGGCAAGCCCGAGCGGACCACGCCCTTCGAGACGCCGATCCCGCTCAAGCCCGGCAAGCACCTGGTGCGGCTGACCAACCCGTTCTGCGAGTCGGTCGAGGAGGAGATCTCCATCACCGGCAAGAAGGTCACCGTGATCACCCACGCGCTCCGGCGCAGCAACCTCGCCCCCGCCGCGACGGACGCCGGAGCCGAGCCATGACGCGCCCCCTGCTCCTCGCGCTCGCCCTCCTCCTCCTCGCGCCCGCGCCCGCGGCCGCGCAGCGGGTGATGCACCGGGTCCGCCTCGGCGAGACGCTGGCCTCCATCGCCAGGCACTACTACGGCGACGAGGCCCCGGCGCGCTTCATCGCGCTCGCCAACGGCCTCGAGTCGAAGAGCGCGCTGCGCGCCGGCGACCACCTCCGCGTCCCCACCGGCTGGAGCTTCACGGTCCGCCGCCCCTCCTCGATCGAGGAGCTCTCCAAGCAGCTCCTCGGCGACCGGCGGCGCTGGCAGGTGCTGGCGACCCTCAACAAGCTCGGCCGCAAGAAGCGCGTGAAGGCGGGGCGCGTCCTCGAGGTGCCCTTCGCGGTGCCCTACCTCCCGTCCTCGGGCGAGACCTACGCGGACCTCGCCAAGCGCTTCCTCGGCGCGGCGAAGCACAGCAGCCTGATCGCCTCCTACAACTTCGCCACCAGCTCGCGCCCGCCCACCGGCCAGCAGATCGAGATCCCGATCATCGACGTGAAGATCGACCCGCTGCGCCTCGAGGAGCTGACCAACGAGCAGCTCCTCGGCATCACCACCGGCACCAGCGGCGCCGACCGCGAGCGGCGTGAGTCGCTGCAGGAGGCGAACGCGCTGCTCAGGAGCGGCGAGTACTGGGCGGTGCCGCTCAGGCTGGTGCGCCTCCTCGGGCGGGAGATCGCCGCCGACGAGCACCTCGGGGACGTCTACAAGATCCTCGCCATCGCCTACGTGGCGGTGGACCGCGAGGACCTGGCGGTGAAGACGTTCCAGGAGGCGCTCCTCAGGCAGCCGACCATGGTCCTCGATCAGGTCTCCACCTCGCCCAAGGTGCTGCGCGCGTTCTTCGACGCGAAGAGCCGGCTGCAGCGGGCCGCGCCGTGACCCCGCGGTGAGCAGCCGAGCTCCTGGTCGCGGCAGCTCCCTCATCACGCTGACCGCGCTCGCGCTGGCGGCGTGCAGCAGCCGCACCCGCTCCGCGGCCGACGCGGCGGCGAGCGCCGACGCGCCGGCGCTCGCCTACGAGCACTGCGCGCGGGCCGGCGGCAAGGCCCCGGCGCCGCTCCGCTGGGGCAGCGTGCAGCTCGTCCCGCGCGGCGAGCTCCTCGAGCCCGCGGCCGGCGCGAAGCCCGCGGCCCGGGTCATCCTCGGCGTCCTCGGCGACACCAAGGAGGCGCTCCCGGCGACGCTCGAGCAGATCGAGCGGCTGGCGGCGCTCTTCAAGCGGCGCGGGGCGGCGGGCATCGTGGTCCTCGGCGGGCTCGACACCAGCTTCGAGGGGATCCGCGCGGTGCTCGAGCGGCTGCGGGGCCTGCCTGTGGTCGGGCTGCCCGGCGATCGCGAGTCGCGCTCGGGCTGGCAGGCCGCGGTGGAGGCGCTCGGCGAGCGCGGCGCCGACCTCACCCGCGCTCGCGCCGTGGTGGTCCCCGGGGCGAGCCTGCTCGGGGTGCCCGGCTACTTCCTGCCGCACCACCTGATGGCCAGGGAGCAGGGCTGCAGCTACAGCCGCGAGGACCTGCGCGCGCTCGCGCACCTCGGGCGCTCGCTCCCCGAGCCGCGGCTCCTCGTCTCGCACGGACCGCCGCGCGGCAGCGGCCCCGCCGCCGTGGACCGGGCCTTCGGCGGGGTGAACATCGGCGACCCGCTGCTCACCACGCTCCTCGAGGAGGCGAAGCTGCGCTTCGGCGTCTTCGCGCACGTGCACGAGGCGGCCGGCCACGCCACCACCCTCGACGGGCGCCCGGTCGCCGAGGCGCAGTGGTCGGAGTCGCTGCTCCTCAACGTGGGCTCGGCGGACTCGGTGCCGCACGAGGACCTCGGCGGCCGCTGGAGCCGCGGCACCGCCGCGCTCCTCGAGCTCGAGCCCGGCCGCGCCCGCTACCACTGGCTCTCGCCCGGCAGCGCGAACGGGAGCGGCGCCGCCCAGGTGGGGCGGTCGGGCGCAGCGGCCGCGACCAACAAAGCCACCGAAAATCACAAGGCAAATTGAATCTTGGTCCGGGGTGGGCTACGATGATCGGCGCTGTCCGCGGGCGTTAAAGCCCGCGGCGCGAGGACTGCTGAGCTTGGCCGAGAACCCACCCCCCGCCGCGCAGGACTCCTGGCTCGAACGCGTCGTCGACGGACGCTACCGGGTCCTCGAACGGATCGGCCATGGGGGCATGGGCACGGTCTACAAGGTGGTGCACACCCAGATCGGCAAGATCGCCGCCATGAAGGTGCTGCACGGGACGCTCGCCACCGACAAGGAGCTGATCAAGCGCTTCCACCGCGAGGCCGAGGCGATCAGCCGGCTCAGCCACCCGAACATCGTCCAGGTCTTCGACTTCGGCCAGGCCGCGGGCTCGGTCTACCTGGTGATGGAGTACCTGAAGGGCGAGGACCTGGGGCTCATCCTGCGACGCGACGGCCCCATCGGCGTGCAGCGCGGCGCGGTGATGCTGGTCCAGATCTGCGACGCGCTCGCCGAGGCGCACGACCTCGGCATCATCCACCGCGACCTGAAGCCGGAGAACGTGCGCGTCTGGCGGACCACCGACGGGCAGGACTTCGTCAAGGTGCTCGACTTCGGCCTGGCGAAGATGATCGAGGAGGAGAAGGAGGCCTCGATCACCGCGCAGGGCAACCTGGTCGGCACCCCCTACTACATGGCGCCCGAGATGATCCGCGGCGAGTCGCTCGACCACCGCTGCGATCTCTACAGCCTCGGGGCCATGGCCTATCGCATGTTCACCGGCGAGAACGCCTTCACCGCCAAGACGCCGGTCGGCGTGCTCACGCGCCACATCACCGACGACGTGACGCTGCCCTCCGAGCGCGCGCCGGAGCGGAACATCCCGCGGGCGGTGGACGCGATCGTGCTCAGGGCGATGGCCAAGGATCGCCAGGAGCGCTACCAGACCGCGCTGGAGATGAAGCACGCGCTGCTCGACCTCCTCGAGTTGCTGCCCCAGGCAGGGCCCGGCGTGAGCTCCGCCTCGCTCTCCGGCAACTACACCGCGCGCCGCGAGTCCGACCAGCGCGTGACGCCGCGCGGGGAGGCCGAGGACCCGGCCCTCTCGCCGACGGGCCGCATCGACGACCCCGACATCCCCTCGGCGCACCCGGTCCTCGCCAAGGAGGACCTGGCGTTCGAGCGCAAGCTCAAGACCGGCCGCCTGGGGAAGCTCCTCGTCGGGCTCGCGCTGCTCGCGGGGGTCGCGGGCGGCATCTACTGGCTGACGCGCAAGGGGGAGCTCTACGCGCCCACCGCCGAGGCCGAGCCCAACAACGAGCCGGCGAAGGCGACCTCGCTCGCCTCCGGCAAGACCCTGACGGGGCACCTCGGGCAGAGGGTGAGCGCGACGGAGTCGGATCGCGACTGGTACCGGCTCGACGTGGAGGGGGGCGGACCGCAGACGCTGCAGGCGCGCGTGAGCGGCATCTCCAACATGGACCTCGCGCTGGAGCTCTACGACGCGGCGGCGGGGCGCGTGACGGGGGCCGACTCGGCGAGCAAGGACGGCCCCGAGGTGATCACCAACTGGACCCTCGACCCCGGCCGCTACTTCCTCCTCGTGCGCGAGGTCTGGCTCGTCGGCGTCGCGCCGACGGAGAACGTCACCGACGCCTACCGCGTCACCGCGAGCTGGCAGCCCGCCGGCAAGGACTGGGAGCTGGAGCCGAACGACGTGCCCGCCAAGGCCTCGCCCCTCGCCGCCGGGGAGAGCCTGCGTGGCTACCTGGGCGCCGTCGACGACGTCGACGTGGTCAAGGTGAGCTCGGGCGAGGGTCGCCTGGCCGGGATGGTGAGCGGCATCGCCGGCGCCGACGTCGTCCTCGAGGTGACCGCGAGCGGCGCCACCGCACCGGTCACCGTCGACGAGGGCGGGGTGGGCTCGGGTGAGCGCTTCGAGGTGGCCGCGGACGGCAAGGCGCCGGTGCTCGTCGCCATCCATCGCAAGCCGACGACCAAGGGCGCGCAGGGCGCCGACCCGCAGGGCCTGGACGTCCCCTACACGCTGAAGGTGTGGCTGCAAGCCGCGCGCGAGCGCTGACTCGCCGCCCATCGCCCATCGCCGGAGGAGCCCCGATGGTTGATCGCTCTGCCGCCTCCGGTCTCCTCGCGCTCGCGCTGCTCGCGCTCTCCCCGGCCTGCGTCGAGAAGCAGGAGCCGCTGCCGCCCGATCAGCGCGTGACCCTCGACCAGCGGCTGCCCGATCACGCCGCGCCCGACCGCGCGCCCTACCGCGCGGCGCCCGACCTGGTGCCGCCCTGGCCGGCGCCGCTCGCCGCGGTGCTCTCGCCGGACGGCCAGCTCCTCGTCGACGGCACCATCGACGGCAAGGCGGCGGTGCTGGCGCTCGACACCGGCGCCTTCCCGACGGCGATCGACTCGCGCTTCACCAGCGCCGTCGGCACGACCAAGGTGGACCTGGTCCTCGGGCCGATCAGCGCGAAGCAGCAGCTGGTGGCGGTGACCAGCCTCGCCACGCCCTCGGCGTTCGTCGGCGCGGAGCTCGGCGCGCTGGTCGGCTCCGACGTCCTCGGCTCGCGCTGGATCGGGCTCGACTACCGCACGCCGGCCGCCTACGTGCTCGCGGCGGCGCCGAGCTCGCTGCCCCCGGCCGGCAGCGGCGCCGCGCTCGAGGCCAAGTTCGTCGAGAAGCTCGGGGTGCCGGTCGTCGACGCGCTGGTGAGGGACGCGAGCGGCGCGGCGAGCGCCACCACCCAGCTGATGGCCGACACCGGCTCGGGGGTGACGCTCCTCGTGCAGAGCACCTTCGACAAGCTCGACCCCTCGGGCAAGCTGCCCAGGCTGCAGGGCTACCTCTGGCTGACGAACAGCGGCGCGACGGCGGGCTTCGTCACGCGGCTCCCCTCGCTCACCCTCGCCGGCGGCGCCGAGGTGAAGGGCTCGTGGGCCGTGGTGGTCCCCGACAACCACCACCTCGCGCTGGCGCTCAAGCTGGTCGGGATGCCGACCGAGTTCCTCGGCTACCCCTTCTACCGCAGCTTCCTCACGCTCTACGCGGGCCCCGAGAAGCGCTACCTCTTCTACCCGGTCGCGGGCTCGCTCGGCGCCGGCGAGTGGAGGCGCGTCGGCGTCGAGCTCTCGCAGCGCAAGGAGGACTTCCGGGTGGAGATGGTCTATCAGCCGTCGAGCGCGTTCACCGCGGGGGTCACGGTCGGCGACCTGCTCCGCACCGTGGGCGGCAAGGCGCTCGCGGGCCTCTCGCTCGCGCAGGCGCTGGCCACGCTGCGAGGCGCGCCGGGGACCCAGCTCACGCTGGGGCTCGAGCGGGGCGGGAGCCCGCTCGAGGCGGCGGTGGTGATCGAGGACCTCCTGCCCGAGCTCTGAAGACGTGGACCGAGGCGGGCACCGCGCGAAGACCTACGATCGGCGCCAGGACCGCGGGCGATCGGGAAGCGAGGGGAACCTGAACGACCGGGAGCGATCACACACGTCCGGGCCGCGCCGCGCTTCCCGCCTTCCCCGCTTCGGCGATGGCAGGTAGAGTGACGGGCGAAACATGCTGCCGTCTCACCCCCACGCCGCCCGGCTCCTCCGGCCCACCCTCGCCGGCAACCTGCTCGCCCTGCCGCTGGTGCTGGTGCTCGACGGCTACCGGCTGCACTTCTTCGGGCTGACCGCGCTCACCGAGGTCCTGCTGGCGGCCGCGCTGGGGCTCTCGGTGGCGCGCGACGTGGAGGAGCTCGTCGGGCGGCTGGACCGCAGCGCCGCACTCCGGGCCCAGCGCTTCTCCTGGCTCCTGCTCGCCCTCGTGGTCGCGGTCGCCGTCACCGCCGGGCACGGGCTGCTGCTGCGGCTGACCGTCACCCTGCGCCAGGTCCTCGTGACCGGGCACCTGCTGGCCCGCACCCGGCTGGGCAGCCTCGTCGAGCGCCGCCTCGCCGCTCACCCGGCGCAGCTCATGCTGGTGAGCTTCGCCGCGATCATCCTGCTCGGCGCGGTCCTGCTGACCTTCCCGGCCGCGACGCGCGACGGCCGCGGCGCCTCGCTGCTCGACGCCCTCTTCACCGCCACCTCGGCCACCTGCGTGACCGGCCTGGTGGTCCGGGACACCGCCACCTACTTCACCGGCTTCGGCCAGGGGACCATCCTCGGGCTGATCCAGGTGGGCGGGCTCGGCATCATGACGCTCTCGGCCTCGGCCACCCTGCTGCTCGGCAGTCGCCTGGGGCTGCGCGGCCGCTCGCTCCTGGCCGACATGCTCGAGGCCTCGGACCTGCAGGCCGTGCAGGGGCTGACGGCCTACATCGTCAAGTCGACGCTGCTCATCGAGGCGGTGGGGGCGCTGCTGCTCGCGGCCCGCTTCGCCCTCGACATGCCGCTCTCGCGGGCGGTCTACTTCGGGGCCTTTCACTCCGTCTCGGCCTTCTGCAACGCCGGCTTCGCCACCTTCAGCGACAGCCTGATGAGCTACCGCGGTGACCTGGTGGTGAACGTGGTGGTGAGCGCGCTCATCATCCTCGGTGGGGTGGGCTTCATCGTGATCGCTGCCCTGACCCGGCGCGGCGGCGCCCGGCGCGGCTGGGCCGGCGCCTCTGCCCACGTCAAGCTGGTGCTGCCCGCGACCGCGCTGCTGCTCAGCCTGGGTGCCATCCTCTTCTACTTCGTCGAGTACAACCGCACGCTCGCCGGGTTGCCGCTGGGCGAGAAGCTGCTCGGCGCCTGCTTCTCCTCGGTGACCGCCCGCACGGCAGGGTTCAACACCGTGAACACGTCGGCGCTCGGCGGGGCCGGGGTGCTGCTGATGGTGGTCCTGATGTTCATCGGCGGCTCGCCGGGCGGCACCGCCGGCGGCATCAAGACGACGACGGCGGGGGTGCTCCTCCTCTCGGTGCGGGCCATGCTGCAGGGGCGGGGAGAGGTGGAGGCCTTCGGGCGCACCGTGCCGCAGGCGGTGGTCTACAAGGCGACGGCGATCATCGTCGTCTCCTTCCTGCTGGTCGTGGCGCTCTTCGCCACGCTGCTGCAGCTCGAGACCCAGAGCTTCGAGCGGCTCCTCTTCGGCGGTCTCCGCCTTCGGGACGGTGGGGCTCTCGATGGACGTC
>JAKLHH010000243.1 GCA_022710245.1 Myxococcota bacterium | reverse complement strand
AGGTGTCGATCAAGGGGAGCAACATCGGCTGGGAGCCGGTCGAGGCCGTGGAAGGCGATCTCCTCTACCATCAGGTGGGCCCGAACGCCGAACGCCACTTCTTTCGCCGCGCGATCGATTACGGCAGCCCCGTCACCTACACGGAGTTCATCGGCAAGCCGTGAGCCACGCGTGCCACCGCATGGCAGGAGCCTGCCAGCGGCCTGGCCCAGGCCCAAGCTCTCGAGGGGAAACACCGCGTGGCCGCACGCTCAACGACCACACCCATGACTGGCCATGCAGTCCCGTGTGCTGACGCTCATCGGATCGAGATCGAGCGGGAGCCTCGTCGCGAGGAAGCCGTCCCCGGAGCGCCGGAGCTCTCTGGACAGCACGGCGGGGGCGCTGTTCCTCGACGAGTTGACTCTCCTCTCGCTGCCGCTGAGCCACGACCTTGCCATCGCATGGCAAGAGCCTGCCAGCCGCCTGGCCGAAGCCGAGCAGGATCGCCGCTAGCCTGCTGGCGTGCTGGCGTGCGCCTTGCAACCCGCAGCGACATCTGCGAGGCTGGTTCACCCCTTCAGGAGCTGAGTCATGAAGCGCACCATCAGTGCCGTTGTTCTGGGTCTCGTCGGTCTCATGCTGGTGTCGGCGCCGGTCCGCGCGGGAAAGCCCGAGCGCGACCGCGCCAAGGAGCTCGAGCGTCTGATGAAGGCTGCCCAGGGCGCGATCAAGAAGAGCTGCGGCTGCGGCCCCAGCCTGGCAGGCAAGTGGCAGAGCTTCCCCGACGTGCACAAGATGTTCCGCTGCCACGACACCGTCGAGGCCATCAAGGATGCGTCGGTCAAGCACTGCACCGACGCAGACAGCAAGCGGGCCTACTGCAGGAACGTCTCCCGGTTCGAGATCGCCTTCACGGGCGAGAGGTACGAGCAGCCGAAGCAGAGCGGCAAGACCATCCAGACCTGGTGCACTGACCTGAAGTACACCAACGCGGACGAGCTGAAGACCCTCCTCGACAAGTTCTAGTTGCGCCCGAGCGCCGCCGCCGGCGTGGCCTCCGCCTGCACGAAGCCGACGACGAGCCCGTCTTGCACCAGCAGCGGCTGCGCGCAGAGGGGCAGGGTGGGCTCGTCCTCGGCGTGCTTGCGCTCGGCCAGGTGGAGGAACTTCGCCATCGTCTCGAGAGGGATCATCGCCGAGGTGACGAGGAGCGTGGTCTTGCGCGGCACCGCGGCGGCGAGGAGCGGAGCGCCGAGCCGCGCGTGCAGCCCGCGCATGAACGCCACGTCGAGGAGCTTCTCGGCAGCGTAGTAGCTGTCGCCGACGATGATCACCCTGGCCTCGTCGAGCTGGAGCTCCATCGTCTGCACCTCGACCGCGGCCAGGTTGCGCAGGGCCTCGGCGTGGATCTCCTCGACGCGCTGCTCGCGCTCCGGGCTGCGCAGGAAGATGCCGAAGGAGCTCGGGCGGTCGTTGCCGTAGACGAGCAGCGGCAGCCTCGCGCTCGCCTCGCCCTCGAGGAGCGGCCGGCAGAGCGCCTGCTCGCGTCCAGGCCAGCCGGGCGGCTTGAAGGTGATCAGCGTCGGCCCCTCGCCGGCGTCGTCGTCCTCGGCCATGCGCAGGAGGTGCGTGAGGCTCTCCCGCCGCCCTTGCTCGATGAGCTTCTGCGCCTTGGTGATCACGTTGTAGAGCGAGCCGCCGCAGTCGAAGACGAAGGGCACGGTGGAGAGCTCCTGGGTGTCCTCCACCCAGCGCCCACCCTTGCGCTGCCGCAGCAGCTCGCCACCGAGCGCGGCGAGCTCGAGCACCGCAATCCAGTACTCGAGCTCTCGATCCTCGGCGCCAGGCGGGTCGTCGAGGAGGGCCTCCTCGAGGGCCGCCAGGGCCGGCTCCTCCAGCGTCCGCTGCTCCCGCTCCAGCACCCGCCGCGCCAGGGCGGCGAAGGTCCGGTCGGCGAGCTCGTAGGGGTCGAGCCGGACGCCCTCGTGCGGGAGCGCGCGGCCCGGCTCGGCCATCAGCTCCAGCTCCCCGCCGGCGGCGGCGATCGCGTCGAGGAGGAACGCCGGGGGCTGCTCCGGCACCGCGTAGCGGACGAGCGGCGGCGTCGGGTCATCCCTGCCCAGGCGCCGCGCGTTCAGCACGCGGGCCAGCGCGAAGAGGACCGAGAGCTCTCCGGTCTCCTCCACCTCTCCGGGTCCGCGGTGGTCGGTCTGCACCAGCAGACGCGCGCCGCTCGCCGGGTCCTGGGCCACGATGTCGATGCGATCGAGCGAGCTGTACATGGCAGGGAGTTGTACGTCCGAGAGGCCTCTGCCTTCCGGGAGATCGTCAACGCGTTCCTGCAGGATTGCAGCTGACAGTATCGGCTGCAATCCTGCAGGGGCGCGTCGACGATCTCCCGCAGTCAGCGATCGTGCTCCCGGCGCCGGACCCGCGGCACGCGCGGGTCGGTGCGCACCAGGTACTCGCTCATCACCTGGGTCTGCACGCTGGTGATGCTGACGAAGTGGCGCACCGCGCGGACGATCGCGAGGAGGTTCCTCACCAGCTCGAGCGGCCCGCGCGCCCCGTAGAAGAGGAACGGGTTCTCGACGTGGCGCCGCGAGGGCCAGACCTCCTCGACGATACCCTCCCAGGGCGGCGCGCCGTCGCTGACCGGGCGCTGCACCAGGTTGCGCACGTAGCGCATGCGGGGCTGGATCGCCTCGGAGACGGGCGACATGCGGCCGTGCCAGCGGCGCAGCCACTCCTGCCGCGGCAGCCGCGGGGGCCGGGCGAGGAGCGTGACGGAGACGAAGCCCGGCGAGCGCTGCCCGTCCGGCCAGCCCCGCGGGACCGAGTGCTGGTTCTCGCCGTAGTCCGTGTAGAGCGTCTCCAGGACGAGGTAGCCGGCGAGGCGGAACCCCGCGCCGGTCAGGCAGCGCTCCAGCGCGGGGCGCGTCCGCTCGGGGTCCTCCACCCAGATCCCCAGCTCGGCGCAGAGGGGGGGCTCGAGGGTCAGCCGCGGCGCTGGCGCGCGGACCTTCGCCGCCTCCGGATCGGCCACGCAGATCGTGAGCTGGACGGCGCCCGCCTCGAGGAGTCGGGGGGCGCAGCCCTCGAGCAGGAGCGAGCGGGTGCGGCCGCGGTCCTGGCCACGCGGGGCCCAGAGCAGGTAGACGAGCTTCTCGAGGGACATGGCGGACCTCCCTCAGGCGCGCGTCGCGCCAGCACCGCGCGCGGCGCTGCGGCCGGCGTTGCGGCCGGAGAAGATGCAGTCGGCGATGGAGAGCCCGCTCACATAGGAGCGGGCGCAGATCCCGGCGGCGGTGCGCCCGGCGGCGAAGAGCCCGGGGATGGGCGCGCCGTCCTCGCGCAGCACCCCCGCCGAGTCGTGGTCGACCCGCAGCCCGCCGAGGGTGAGGCACGGATCGAGGAAGAGCTTGTTGCCGAGGCGGCAGTCGATGGCGAGGAACGGCGGCTCGCGCAGCGCGGTGGCGTACTCGCGCGGCTTGCCCAGCGGGTCCGGCTCGCCGCGAGCGGCGCGCTCGCTGTGCGCGGCCACCGTGCGCTGGAGGGCGCCCACCGGCATGCCGCAGCGCCGCTCGAGCTCGGCGAGGGAGCCGCCGCGGCGGCGGTTGAGGTGCAGGTTCACGAAGGTGTTGAGCTTGGCGAACATCAGCGGCGCCCGCTTGCCGCCGAGGAGCTCGGCGAGCGGGAAGTCGCGCAGGCGCTCCTCGTTCACCTCGGCCACGGCCTGGCGCGCCACGGCGGCGTCGACGATCAGGTAGGCCGCCCCGTCGGGTTGAGCCACGATCTCGCGGGCGAGGGTGGCGCCGTAGAGGCTCTCGTCGCAGACGCGCTCGCCGCGCGCGTTGACCAGGAGCCCGCGCGCGAAGGCCGAGGGCGGGCAGTAGAAGCGCCAGGCCGCGCACGAGCTCATCGACGCCACCGCGGCGCCCGCGCTCTGCCCGAGCCGGATGCCCGCGCCGTCGTCACCCGCGGTCCCGAGCGGCATCGAGCGGGCGTAGCCCGGCGCGTGCCGGCGCATCATCTCCAGGTTGAAGACGAAGCCCCCGGCGGCGAGGATGACGCCGCCCCGCGCGCGCACCCGGTAGCGGCGGCCGCGGCGCTCGAGCCGCTCCAGCGGCGCGGCGAGGCGCCGCTCGACGACGCAGGCCTCGGCGAGCGCGCGGTGGAGGGCGCGCAGCGGCGGGCTCGCCGGGAGCTCCAGCACCTCCACGCCGACCACGCGGTCCCCCTCGAGGAGCAGGCGCAGGGCGCGGGTCCGCTCGCGCAGCTCCACTCCGCGCTGGAGCGCCGCCCGCCGCAGCGCCTCGAAGAGCACGCTGCCGGCCATCCCGCGGCCGGAGGGGAGGTGCCCGCGCGGCGCCGCCGCCGCGCCCTGGTACTGGCGCTCGTTGCCGGAGTAGTAGATCCCGAAGCCGTCCGGCGGCTGGGTGGCCTTGCCGGCGAAGAAGCGGGGCGGGAAGTCGAGCCCGTGCCCCTCGAGCCAGCGCAGGTTCGCGAGGCTCTCCTCGCAGAAGCGCCGCAGCACCGGCGCGGGCACACAGCCGTCGGTCTCGCGCTCGAGGTAGGCGAGCATCTGCGCCGGGCTGTCGACGAAGCCGGTGTCCTGCTGCGTCGCCGAGCCGCCGCCGAGGTAGATGACGCCGCCGCTGCGGCGCGTGGCGCCGCCAGCCTCGAAGCGATCCAGCGCGAGGACGCGCGCGCCGCTGTCCGCGGCCTCGATCGCCGCGCAGGCGCCGGCGCCGCCGAAGCCGACCACCACCACGTCCACCTGCTCCTCGTCTTGACGCTCGTGCTCAGTGCGCATGGGTCCTCCGTGCGTTGCCCCGCCGGCGGAGCCGCCCGAGCAGGCTCGCCCGCGGTCGTCGCTTCTCCTCGAAGAGCTCGCGGAGGCCCGGCAGGCACTCGGCGAGCCCCTGGTCGCGCCCGAGCAGCGGCCGGTAGCCGAGCTCGCGGCGCGCCCTGTCGGTGCGGAAGGTGAAGCTGGTCGTCAGGTTGTGGACCTCGAGGCGGGTCATCTTCGGGCGCGGTCCGCCGAGGCGGTGCGCCCACTCCATCAGGTAGCCGGCGCCATACATCACGCGCGCCGGGATGGCGAGGCGCGGGAGCCGGTGCCCCAGCCCCAGGGCGAGCGGGCGGAACCACTCCATCAGGTTCATCGGCTCCTCGTCGGTGATGAAGTACGCCTGGCCGCCCACCGCCTCCGGCGCGGTGACCAGGCGCTCCGCGGCGAGGAGCTCGGCGTGCACCAGGTTCTCGACGTGGGTGTTGTCCGAGAGCGAGCGCCCGTCGCCGATGCGCGCGACGAGGTTGCCCGCGGCGAGCTCCTCGACGAACTTGTGCAGCATGTAGCAGCGACCGGGCCCCCAGAGGCCGGCCGGCCTGAGCGCCACCGTGTGCAGCCCGTCGCGCCCGCTCGCCGCGAGCACGGCGCGCTCCGCCGCGACCTTGCTCTCGGCGTAGACGTCGATGAAGCGGGTCGCGTAGGGCTTGCGCTCGTCGGCGTCCTCGACCGGCGCCGGGTCGTAGCACACGCTGTTGGTGCTGGTGTAGACGAGGCGCGGCACGCCGCCCGCGCGGCAGGCGGCGAGGACGTTCTCGGTGCCGCCCCGGTTGATGTCGAAGACCTCGCGCCGGGTCGCCTCGCCGCAGATGCCGACGAGGTTGATCACCGCGGCGGTGTGAAAGACGGTGTCGCAGCCGGCGGCGGCCCGGCGCACCGCCTCCGCGTCGCGCACGTCGGCGGTGATCGCCTCGACGCGGCCGTCCCCCGGGAAGGGGACGCGGTCGAGGGCGCGCACGGCGAGGCCCCGGGCCAGCAGCGCGCGGACCAGCGCCTGGCCGAGGAAGCCCGCCCCGCCGACGACGAGGCAGAGGGGACCGAGGTCGCCGCCACCCGCGGGGGCGCCCGGGGTCTGGTAGGTGTCGTGGGTCATCCGTGCTCCGTGCTCCAGCTCCAGCGGGTGGCTAGAGAACCACTTTTCGAGGCTGGGCGCCAGCGAGGAGCAGGGACCCTAACTCCGCCTTAAGGAACCGGCGCCGTCGAGGCCACGTCTGCCCGTTGGGCGAGACTCCGGCACGTTGGGTGCGCAGAGACCCAGGGCGACGGCGCGTGGGGCGCCGCGGGAGGGGCGAGGGCCCCGCCCCTCGTCGCCCGCAGCGGTCACCGACGGTGGCGGTCCGCACGGCTCCCGCCCGCGAGGACGCGGGTGGGGAGGGCGCTGCTGCCTCATCCCGGAGCGTCCCAGAGGGACGCGAGGACCAGCGCCCCCCGCGAGCGGGGGTCCCCGCGCGCCGTCGCTCTTGATTCCAGCTAATTCCTTGAAATGGAGGGACGAAGAACTCGCCGCTTCCACCCGACCCCGGCTTCCGCTATGTATCGTGGGTCGGAGGAGCGAGATGACGGAGGCCATCTTCCACGCCTGGCTGCTGCGCGCCGTGCTCGGGCTCTCGGCGGTGATCTTCATCTCCTCGCTCTTCGTCACCGCCCCCTACGGCCGCTACGCGCGCCCGCGCTGGGCCGGCCCCGACCTGCCGAGCTGGGCCGGCTGGATGCTGATGGAGCTGCCGCAGCCGGTGGGCTTCGTGACCTGCTTCCTCCTCGGCGAGCGGCGCGATCCGGTGGCGCTGGCCTTCCTCGGGCTCTGGGGCTTCCACTACACCTACCGCACCTTCATCTACCCGTTCCTGCCGCGCGCGAGCACGATGTCGCTCTCGGTGGTGGCGATGGGGTTCCTGCTCAACTGCTGCTTCTCGTACCTGAACGGGCGCTGGCTCTTCACGCTGGGGCCCGAGCGGCCGCTCCTCTGGCTGATCGATCCGCGCTTCCTCGTCGGCCTGGGGCTCTTCTTCGGCGGGTGGACCCTCTGCGCCTGGAGCGACGCGATCCTGCGCCGGCTGCGCGGCTCCGGCGAGCGCGGCTACAAGATCCCCCGCGGCGGCGCCTACCGCTGGGTGAGCTGTCCCAACTACCTCGGCGAGATCGTGATGTGGAGCGGCTGGACGCTGGCGACCTGGGCGCTGCCCGGGCTCGCCATCCTCCTCGTCACCTCTGCGAACCTGGTGCCGCGCGCGCTGGTGAACCACAGCTGGTACCGGCGGACGCTGCCGGGCTACCCGGCCGAGCGCAAGGCGATCCTCCCGTTCGTGCTCTGATCCCGCCAAATGATTCAGGGCTCCTCGCTGGCGCAGCGCGATCCGTCCGGCGTGAAGCAGTTCTCCCGCACCCCGCTCGCGCCGAAGGTCGCGTCCCCGATCGCCGCGCGAACCGCGATCAGCGAGCGCAGTCTGGTACGGCCGCACCGGCACGACGGCCTCGAAGCGATCCCCCTCCGCGAGCTCGCTCATCGCCGCATAGCCGAGCGCGACCGCGTTGAGGCCGCGGATCCGGAACCTGCGGAGCGCCTCGCGCGCCCCGGGGGCGATCGCGTCCCAGCGCTTCCACTCGCTGCCCATAAGCCACTCGACGCGGCCCGGATTCGAAGCGTCCTCTGCGAGGCTCTCGACGTAGAGCGTGCCGCGCCGCCGGAGCGCGGTCGCCGCGTACTGTCCGAGCTCCGCGGGCGCCTCGAGGAGGTAGGAGGCTGGTGCCTCGACCTCCCCCTCGAGATCGACCTCGACCTCGACGCCGTCCGGGTTGTAGTAGGCGGAGTCCTCCTTGCTCGGGTCGCCCATCTCCTCCAGAAAGGGGTTCGCTTCGGGGGCCTCGCTCGAAGGTCCGCAGCTCCAGCAGGCCAGAGCCAAGGCCCCCGGAAGCCACCAGCTTCGGATCGTTCTCATCGCACGCTCCTCTGTTGCTTGGGTCGGTCGGTTCTGCTGATCGCGGCGGCTTCGCCCGACCGCCTGAGCTGGCCGACGCCGCTCCAGCTGATGCAGGCGGCTCCGTGCAAACGACCGGCCAGACGTGGTGGCGAGAAGACCTCTCCTTGTGGTCTGCGCTCGGGTTCAGATTGAAACCGGGTTCCGATCGGAAACTCGCGGCTGGAACCCGCGCGAGGCGGAGCGCGCCAGAACCGACAGATCTGCGTCCGCGGCGGGCTGGAGAGGGCCTCCCGATCGCCCTAGCGCCAGTGCCGTTCAGTTAGCGAGCCAACACGCTCGCTCGGCCCCCCGCGCGCCTGGCGGCGGTGGCCTCCATCCCGAGAGCCGAGGCCGACTCGGCCCACGGACCCATCGTCGAGCGCCAGAAGAGCCTGCTCCACCACCGACGACGAACGCAGGGCGAATCGGCCCCGAGCGCGACTCGCGCCCGGCGCCTTCCCGATCAGGTCCGCGGGCCGAGTGGGCCGAGGACACCGCCAGCCTCGAGTGCCCGAGGGTTAACTGATCGGCATTGGCCCTAGCGCGACCTGACCCTGGGCCTTCCTCGAGGGTCCGGCACGAGGGGCTGGCGCGCGGAGGGCAGGGGGGCTACCGTTGAGGACCCTGAACCAGACCCTTGGAGGAGACACCCATGTCCGACGGCATCACGCTCCAGGTCAGCGAGCTCACGCACGACGAGGAGCTCGCCCTGCTCGGGCTGCTCAAGGCGGTGATCCAGGCCGACAAGAAGCTCGGCTTCGAGGAGAACGAGGAGCTGAAGCGGGTCGCGGGGCTGATGGGGACCGCGCGGTTCCACGAGCGCGTCACCGAGGCGAAGCAGCTCTTCCACAAGCTCTCCGAGATCAAGGCCCACGCGAAGAAGATCGATCGCCAGCCCGCCCGGCAGCTGATCTTCAACCTGGCCCTCGAGATGGCGCGCCAGGACGGGGTCATCTCCGAGGAGGAGGACCTGCTCTCCTGGCTCGCCGAGACCTGGAGCGTCGAGTACTTCCGCAAGTAGACGAGGATCTCAGCGACGGGAGCGCGCGCGGCGCACGCGCTG